>NZ_JBHVHF010000458.1:0-4495 GCF_042800315.1 Streptomyces sp. NPDC057638 | reverse complement strand
GCCCCGTCCCGGGCGGGACGGGGCCCTCGGGCCACGGAAAGCGATCAGCGGTAGTTCACGAACTGGACCGCGAAGTCGAAGTCCCGCTCCCGCACCAGCGCCTGCACGGCCTGGAGGTCATCCCGGCTCTTGGAGCTGACCCGCAGCTCCTCGCCCTGGACCTGGGCCTTCACGCCCTTGGGGCCCTCGTCCCGGATGAGCTTCGCGACCTTCTTGGCGTCTTCCTGGGAGATGCCCTCCTGGATGGTCGCGAAGATCTTGTACTCCTTGCCGGAGAGCTGCGGTTCGCCCGCGTCCAGCGCCTTCAGCGAGATGCCCCGCTTGATCAGCTTGGACTGGAACACATCGAGGATGGCGGTCACCCGCTCCTCGGAATTGGCCTGCATGAGGATCTTCTCGCCGGACCAGGAGATGGACGCCCCGACGTTCTTGAAGTCGTAGCGCTGGGAGATCTCCTTGCCGGCCTGGTTGAGGGCGTTGTCGACCTCCTGCCGCTCGACCTTCGAGACGATGTCGAAACTGGAGTCGGCCATGTCCTGTGGCTCCTTGAATCGGGTGCGTGGCGAAGCGGCCGGAGTCCCCGAACCGCTCGGTCAAGCCTAGCCACCCGAGCCGCCCCCGAGCGCTGATCAATCCGGTGGCGGAGCATCCTCCGGGATCAGGTATCGTTTACGTCGTTGCCAGGGAGCACCGCTCAGAGCGGGGTTCACAGCAGCGATATCCCATGGCGGTGTGCCCGAGTGGCCAATGGGAGCGGACTGTAAATCCGTCGGCTTAGCCTACCCAGGTTCGAATCCTGGCGCCGCCACGCGATAAGAACAGCCTCTGATCGGTTCTGCTGATCAGAGGCTGTTTTGTTGTGTTCCGACCCTGACTCCCGGCGGCCCTCGGCCTGAGCCCGCCACGACCCGGGCGGGCCATGGGACTCGCGTTCCGGCGAAGCGCCGGCGAGGGTCCGGGAGGGGCCGGGAGGGGCGGACCACGCGCCTCGCGAGCCCCGCCGTGGCCGGTCCGGCGGACCGGGTCAGGCACCCGGCGCGGGGCCACCCGCGTGGGCGTGCCCCTCACCCCACCGGCCCAGGCCCGGCGGACCCCGACCGGCCCGGGCCCGGCGCCGCGCGGCCCGTACCGGCCCGGGCCCGCGCTCAGGGTGCCCCGACGCGGGGGTGCCTCAGTCCGCCAGCCGGAGCGCCAGCTCCGTCTCCCACCGGTTGGGGTCGGGCTCCTCCCGGGGATCCGTCAGATAGGACTCCAGCCGGCATCCCCAGCGCTCCACACCGCCCGGCTCGCTCCGCGTCAGGTCCAGTGTCAGGCCCTGCCGCTCCGTCCAGGCCGTCAGCGTCCCCAGGGCCTCGAACAGCCCGTCGGGATGGCCCGTATGGCGGATCGCCGCATAGCGCCCCGAGGGCAGGGTGCCCACCCGGTAGTCGCCCTCGGGGGCCGGTGGGGTGAGCACCGGCAGCCCGGCCTCGACCTCCGACGCGCCCGCCGGGTCCACGGTGCGGAAGCGGAAGAAGGGAGCCCCGGCGAACGCGGCTCCCTGCGCGGAGACCCAGCCGATCAGCTCACCCAACCGGTCCGCGATCACCGGGAATTCGTCCATCCGGACGGAGGCGCGGAGGTACGCGTACGGTCGCGCCGCCCGCTCCTCGACCGTCGGCCCGGCGCTCGCGCGCGGCACTGCTGCGGACACCCGCGTCACCTCCCGCTCAGTTGCCCGCGATGTCCTTGACCGCGACCACCACCGGGACCGACCCGCCGACCAGCTCCAGCGTCAGTCCCGCCGTGGCCGGAGTCTCGATCAGCTCGGCCAGCACGGCCGCCACGTCGTCCCGTGGCACCGCGCCCCGCCCGGTCGACGCCTCCAGCCGTACGAGACCGGTGCCCGCGTCGTTGGTGAGGGCGCCCGGGCGCAGAACCGTCCAGTCCAGGGCGGTCCGTGACCGTACGTCATCGTCCGCCGCGCCCTTGGCCCGCAGATAGGCGTCGAACACCTCGTCGCCCTCGTGGGCCGCGTCGGCCCCCATCGACGAGACCAGGAGATAGCGCCGGACACCCGCGCGCTCGGCCGCGTCGGCGACGAGCACGGCGGCGCCCCGGTCCACGGTCTCCTTGCGGTCCGTACCGCTGCCCGGACCGGCACCCGCCGCGAAGACCACGGCGTCGGCACCCGCCAGGACGCCGGCGACCTCGGCCGGGGAGGCCGACTCCAGATCCAGGACGACGGGCTCCGCCCCCGCCTCCCGCAGCGCCGCGCCCTGCCCCTGGTCGCGGATGATGCCCGCGACCTCGTGCCCGCCCGCCGAGAGCAGCCGCTCCAGCCGACGGGCGATCTGACCATGTCCTCCAGCGATGACAATGCGCATGGCTACGACCGTACGTCCGAACCCTGGCTCCCGCGCGCCGCTTGGCGTCAACTCGCCCCTGCCCGCGCGACAGTCAGGACCGCCCCTGCCGGGGCAGATCCAGCGCCACCCCGGCCGCCGAGTCGCAGTACTCCCGCACCGCGCTGGTACGGGCCACCACCCGGCCCCGGTGGACGACGATCCGGCTGTACGCCAGCGACAACACGCCCGAGATCCGCTCCCCGCGCACCGCGAGCAACTCGGCGGGGAACCCCGCCTCCACCCGGACCTCCGGCAGCCCCAGCGCGCTCCGGGCGGCCGACGCGACCGTCTCGTACGCCTCCTGGGCCCGCAGCCCGGTCTGTGAGGAGAGCAGATAGGCCGCCTCCAGGGGATCCCCGCGCCCCACCGGGTTCGACACGTCCCGCAGGGCGCCGCCTCCCGCGGCCACCCGTACCCCGGCGGCGCGCAGCAGTCGCACCGGAGCCCCGCCGCGCTGTTCCACCGCGCCACAGCCGCCCTGGGGCTGGCAGACCACGGTCACCCCGGCCGCCGCCAGCCGGTCGGCGCAGCGGGCCGCGATCTCGCGCGGCAGCCGGGCCAGGCCCGCGCACGGCCCGATGACCACGCCGGGCCGCAACCCGCCCGCCATCGCGGCCAGTCGGGTGAGCCGCGCCGGGTCGTCGCCGTGGGTGTGCAGATCGACGGGACAGCCGTGTTCGGCGGCTACCTCCAGCACCGTCTCGGCGTATCCGGTGGGGTCGGGGTCGGCGTCGGGGCAGCCGCCCACCACGCCCGCGCCCATCTTCACCGCGTCGTGCAGCATCGCCAGCCCGTCCGCCCCGGCCAGCCCGGTCAGCAGCCGGGGCACGGCGACCGCCGACAGGTCGACCAGTCCCCGCAGCGAACGCCGCGCCTGGAGGACCGCCTCCATGGGCCCGAGCCCGTGCACGCCTCCGATGCGGACGTGGGAACGCAGCGCCGTGGCGCCGTGGCTGAGCTGGAGCAGCGCCGCCTCCGTCGCGCGCCGCTGGACGTCCTCCACGGCGTACGAGACGGGGCCGGGCGTGTCCGCCGTGAGTGCCGTGTCCCCGTGGGCGTGGGGCTCCACGGGCGCGGGCAGCAGCAGATATCCACCGAGGTCCACCCGCGCGGAGTGCGGGGTGAGGCTGCCCGCGGTACCGACGGCCTCGATCCTTCCTCCGCCGAGCCGTACGTCGACCGTGCGCCCATCGGTCAGCCGCGCGCCGGTGAGCAGCAGCGCGCCGGGGTCCGCTGTCGCGTCGTCGGGGTGCTGCGGCTGGCTGTCGGGCATCGCGCTCCTGCTCCTGCGGGGGGAGGTTCGGGCTCGGTCCGCGCGCGGGACAAGGGACACGGGCCGCGGCCGTGCATCGAGCCTAGGGGCGCTGTGGGCGGCGTTCGAGGAGGAGCGAAATAGTCGTACTGGTGTGGCCGCCCGCTGCGGGCCGATCCGCGTCACCAGGGTGGCGCGCGGCCTGTGGCGACCGCTCCGCGCGTGGGGTGCCCGGGGTGGACGGGAGGGGAGTGCCGCCCCCGTCGGGGCCGTCCCGGGGACCCCGCCGGACGAGAGCGGCCGATGCCGGACAGGGGCCGACGAAACGGATTTGGGCGATCGGCGACCGACCGTGTAATGTCTTCATCGCTCGCCCCAATAGCTCAGTCGGCAGAGCGTCTCCATGGTAAGGAGAAGGTCTACGGTTCGATTCCGTATTGGGGCTCTGGTGTCGGAGATCCTCACCCTCGGGTGAGGTGATCCGATATCGCAGCGGTGTAGCTCAGTCGGTAGAGCAAGCGGCTCATAATCGCTGTGTCACCGGTTCAAGTCCGGTCACCGCTACACACAGTAGCCGATTGTGGGGTCGGTCCTCCGATCGGCTACTCTTTTATGCGTTTGTTCATTTAGTTCACCGTCCGTCCAAGGAGCACTCACGTGGCTGCCACCGACGTCCGCCCGAAGATCACGCTGGCCTGCGTGGAGTGCAAGGAGCGGAACTACATCACCAAGAAGAACCGGCGTAACAACCCGGACCGTCTTGAGATGAAGAAGCACTGCCCGCGCTGCAACGCCCACACGGCGCACCGCGAAACCCGCTAATCAGGCTCGTATACGAGGCCGCCCCCAACCAGGG
>NZ_JBHVHF010000457.1:0-4513 GCF_042800315.1 Streptomyces sp. NPDC057638 | reverse complement strand
GTACGGGGGTGCTGGGCCCAGCACCCCCGTACCGCCCTCACGTCTGTGCCCGTACCGGCGCCCCGCACGGCGGAACGGGAGCCCCCGGCCCGGGTCTCAGCCGAAGACCAGATAGACGACCGCGTAGCTCATCGCGGCGACGATCGCGGCGGCGGGCATGGTGATGAACCAGCCGAGGACGATGTTCTTGGCGACGCCCCAGCGGACCGCGTTCACCCGCTTGGTGGCGCCCGCGCCCATGATGGCGGAGGTGATCACATGGGTGGTGGAGATCGGCGCGTGGAAGAGGAACGCCGAGCCGAACATGATCGAGGCGCCCGTGGTCTCCGCCGCGAAGCCCTGCGGCGGGTCCAGTTCGATGATCTTGCGACCGAGGGTGCGCATGATGCGCCAGCCGCCCGCGTAGGTGCCCAGCGACAGCATCACCGCACACGCCACCTTCACCCAGATGGGGATCTCGTCGCCCTGCTGCTGGACATCGGCGATGACCAGGGCCATCACCACGATGCCCATCGTCTTCTGCGCGTCCTGGAGGCCGTGGCCCAGCGCCATCGCGGCCGCCGAGACCGTCTGCGCCATCCGGAAGCCGCGCTTGGCCTTGTGCGGATTGACCCGGCGGAAGATCCACAGGATGCCGACCATCACCAGATAACCCGCGATCAGCCCCACGACCGGGGAGATGAACATCGGGATGACGACCTTCTCCAGCACCCCGGACCAGATCACCTCCGTGCCGCCCGCGAGCGCCGCGCCCACCATGCCGCCGAAGAGGGCGTGGGAGGAGGACGAGGGCAGTCCGAAGTACCAGGTGACGAGGTTCCAGACGATCGCGCCGAGCAGCGCGGCGAAGAGGATGCCCATCCCCTTGCTGCCCTCGGGCGTCTCGATCAGCCCCTCACTGACCGTCTTGGCCACGCCCTGGCCGAGGAAGGCCCCCACCAGGTTCATGACCGCGGCCATGACCAGCGCTATCCGCGGGGTCAGCGCCCGGGTGGAGACGGAGGTCGCGATGGCGTTCGCGGAGTCGTGGAAGCCGTTGGTGTAGGTGAATCCGAGCGCGACACCGATGGTCACGATCAGAGCGAAGGTGTCCACGCTGTTCAGGACTCCTTGACCGCGATGGTCTCCACCGTGTTCGCGACGTGCTCGAAGGCGTCGGCGGCCTCTTCGAGGACATCGACGATCTGCTTGAGCTTGAGCACCTCGATAGCGTCGTACTTGCCGTTGAAGAGGGTGGCCAGCAGCTTGCGGTGGATCTGGTCGGCCTGGTTCTCCAGCCGGTTGACCTCGATCCAGTACTCGGTGAGGTTCTCCATCGTCCGCAGATGCGGCATGGCCTCGGCGGTCAGCGCCGCCGCGCGGGCCAGCACCTCGATCTGCTGCTCGACGCCCTTGGGCAGTTCCTCGATCTGATAGAGGACGACGAGGTCGACGGCCTCCTCCATGAAGTCCATGATGTCGTCGAGGGAGGACGCCAGCTTGTAGATGTCCTCACGGTCGAACGGCGTGATGAACGAGGAGTTCAGCTGGTGGAAGATGGCATGAGTGGCGTCGTCGCCCGCGTGCTCCGCCGCCCGCATCCGCTCGGCGATCTCCCCGCGGGAGGACGCGTCGGCCCCGAGCAGCTCCATCAGGAGCTTGGAGCCCGTGACGATGTTGTCCGCGGACGCGGCGAACATGTCGTAGAAGCTCGTCTCCCTGGGGGTCAGACGAAATCGCACGTGGGGTCCTCGGGGTGCTCTGGATTCGGACAGGCTGATGCTAGGCGCATTCATCCGGCCACGGCCAACCGGCGTTCTCAGTGTCGCCCATCGGACACGGAGATCAGCAAGGGGTTCGGAGCCCTCGCTCCGAAGTTTCGGTACCATATACCCATGAGGGGTATCCGACCTCGGCTTTCGACCACACAGGCTCCAGTAGTTTTCGGACAGACAGCGCAGGACAACGGGAGGACCCGATGACGACGACCGAGGCGGCCGGCCCCACGGTCACGGACACCGCGGCCCCGGCCGCGGAGACCCTCACCGGCGGCCACGACCAGGGCACGCACGGCTACCACAAGCAGAAGGACGAGCACCTCAAGCGACTGCGCCGGATCGAGGGCCAGATCCGCGGCCTCCAGCGCATGGTCGACGAGGACGTCTACTGCATCGACATACTCACCCAGGTCTCCGCCTCCACCAAGGCGCTCCAGTCCTTCGCGCTCCAGCTGCTCGAAGAGCATCTGCGCCACTGTGTCGCCGACGCCGCCGTCAAGGGCGGCGACGAGATCGACGCCAAGGTCGAAGAGGCCACCAAGGCCATCGCCCGGCTGCTGCGCACCTGACCGGCCCGGCGGCTCCGTACACACGAACGGCCGGGGCGGTTCCACCACCCCGGCCGTTCCCGTTCCCGAAGATCCCCGCTCAGCACAGAGGCGGGACGCCGCGGGTCACTCCCGCTCCACGGCCCGCCGTCCGGACCGCTCCACCGCCACCTTCAGCACCTCATCGATCCGGGCGGCGCTGAGCCGGTCGCCCTCCACCGCGGACGCCGCGATGATCAGATCGCCGCACAGCTCGATCTCGGCGAGGGCCACGTGGTCCTGGACCATCGCCGTACTGGGCGGAGCCACGTGCTGTCACCTCTTCCGGATCCCCCGCGCGGGGCGGGGTCGACACGTCCTGTACTTCTTGCCGGAGCACTTCTTGCCGGTACCGGCTTCCCAGCGTAGGGAGCGAACCACGGTACGCGCATGACACGTCCGGACCATTTAGGCCCTCCCTTTCGGATCTTGCGGCGGGGCCGGGTGGCCCCTCGCCCACCGGCCGACGGCATGCGCGGGACGCGGCCGATGGTGGTGGATCGTGGCTGGTCACGGTCGGTCGGCGGCGGTCGCGGTGCCGCCCGCGCCCAGGGCGGCCGAAGCCCTTCCCCCGCCCGGGCCGTGCGGCGCCTCCCGTTCCCGGGCGGGCACGGCACCCCCGTAACTGCCCCGTCCCCGTCCCTAGACCCTGATCCGGCCCGCGTAGATGTTCCGGGCGTCGGGGAGCTCGACGGCGACCGGTGTCCCGAAGTCGTACAGCACCGTCGTGGAGGTGACGGTGACCATCGCGCCGCCGTCCTTGGCGAAGCTGAAGCGGTGGCGCACCTTGCGCAGCCGACCCGCGTCATCGAGATAGACATCGAACGGCACCGCCTCCCAGGCGAACCCTTTCGCCGCCGCCACCAGCGTGTCCCGGACGAACGGCGCCGCCGCGCGGGCCGCGAGCCCGATATCGGCGCTCCCCCGGAAGTGGCGGACCCAGTCGCCCTCGAACCGCTCGTCCCCGACCAGGGTCACCTCGCGCGCACCACGCAGCAGTTCGGCGGCGGCCAGCGGATCGGTCGCCCCGCCGGTGACCAGATTGCCGTCCTCCAGGGTGGTGGTGTCGATCCGCACCCACTTGTCGGCGGGAACCCCCGCGCCCCGGTTCTTCATATAGAGCGCGCCCGGGGTCATCAGCTCGGTGACCGGACGGTGCCCGGCCGCACCCGCCGGGTCCCGGGGCAGCACCACGGTCAGCCGCCCCATCCCGCGCCGGAAGTCATAGCCGCCGGCGCCCTCGATGGTCACCCGGGTGCCGCCCGTCGCGGTCTCCATCGCGGTGCGCGCCCGCGCGGACCCGGCCGTGAGCAGGGTGTCGGCCGCCGCCCTGACCTGGTCGGCCGGACCCTGCGGCACCGCGTCGGCGCCCCGCTGAGCCGGTACGGAACCCAGCCCCGCCCGCTCGTCGACAGCGGCGACCCGGACACCGGAACAGCCGCTCGCCGCCATCACACCCAGGGCCGCGGCGAGGGCCACCGCCCCGCCCGCACGCCCGCGCCGCCGCACCACCATCGCCTGCCAACCCCCAACATGGAACACGGTTACGAGAGGCCCCCGCCCCGTCCCGCCTAACGAGGACCGCTCGCCGCCGTCACGCGGGAAGACCAGCGCCGACCCGCCCAGTACGGTGGAACCGTGCCTCCGCTCGACGCCCCGGACGCCGCTCCGGCCACGCACCAGACCACCACCACCGAACGAGGTTCCTTCGCCCTCGCCCGCTGCTCCTGCGGCTGGTCGGGGCCCGCACGCCGGTCCCGGGAACGGGCCCGCGCCGATGCCCGCGGCCATGCCCCGTCCCCGGACCACCTGACGGCGGGCTCCGGGTAGCGCACCGGGATCCGGCCCCGCGTCGCCCGGACGGCCGCCGCCGGATGGCCCGGGAGCCCGGTGGGCGGTGCGCTGGTCACGGGGGGCCGTGACACCGCAACCACGAGGACGAGCCGATGCACCGTTCCCCGGGCCGTGACGGGCGGGTGGCCACCACCCGGTCCGCCGCCCTGTCCACGACCGCCACCCGCATAGCCCCGCTGGGGACCCTCATAGCCCCGCTGGCGCTGGCCCTGGCGCTGGCGTCACCCGCCGCCGCCGCGCCCGCCCCGGGCCCGGGGGCGGCCGGGGGCCGGGTGGGCGGCTCCCGGCCGGTCGCGTGGCCGCCTCGGGCGCAGC
>NZ_JBHVHF010000456.1:0-4535 GCF_042800315.1 Streptomyces sp. NPDC057638 | reverse complement strand
GCTAAGTCAGCCGGACGGCGGGGCGTGTGCGCGGGGCGCGCCCCGCGCAGACGGAACGTTCCTGCCACGCTGTGCGGCCGGGCCCCGTGGTGGTCTACCCGTGGCCGGTCGTGGACCCGAAGTCCGCCGCCGCCAGCAGGCCCGTGTCGGGGTGGTCGGTGAAGACGCCGTCGATGCCCGTGGCGAAGTAGCGCTGGTAGAGGCCGAAGACATCGCCGTAGCCGCCGGGGTCGGTGGCCGGGGTGGCCGGATCGTCGTCGCGCTGGTGGTCCAGCGGGAGGAACTGGTTCTCGTTGCGCAGGGTGTAGGGGTGGACCAGCAGGTCGGCCCGGTGGGCGTCGCGGACCAGGGTCGTCGGGCGGGTCAGCCGCCCCTCCGCGTCCCGGGGGATGACCAGGGCGAAGGTGGGTCCGATGCCCTGGGCGAAGGAGGCGATCCAGCGCAGGCCCCGGGGGGTGATCAGATCGTCGACGGTGCGCGGGTCCCCGGCGACCACGAAGTCCCATGGCCGGGTGCCCGCCGCGTCCAGCAGCACCACCCGGGGCGCGGCCACCAGCCTCGCCATCCGCCGCATGCTGCTCGGCTCGAAGGACTGGAGGAAGACGGGCGCGTCCCGCCCGTCCCGGCCGTACCGGCGCAGCAGCCGGGCCAGCGGCTCCTCCAGGCCGAGCCCCAGGCCCCGGAAGTAGGTGGGGTGTTTGGTCTCCACATGGAGCCAGACCGGGCGGCCGCGGCGGCGGCCCTCGCGCTCGGCCCAGCGCAGTACCTCCTCGAAGGTGGGTATGGTCCAGCGGCCGTCGTAGAGGGTGTTGCGGGGCCGGGTGCGCGGGATGCGCTCGGTGGCCCGCAGTGTCTTCAGCTCGGCGAGGGTGAAGTCCTCGGTGAACCAGCCGGTATACGACTGGCCGTCCACCGTCTTGGTGGTGCGGCGGGCGGCGAACTCCGGTCGCCGGGCCACATCGGTGGTGCCGG
Source organism: Streptomyces sp. NPDC057638 (assembly GCF_042800315.1). Lineage (NCBI taxonomy): Bacteria > Bacillati > Actinomycetota > Actinomycetes > Kitasatosporales > Streptomycetaceae > Streptomyces > Streptomyces sp. NPDC057638. The sequence goes on along the minus strand of NZ_JBHVHF010000456.1, from coordinate 3,563 downwards.
TGATGTCGTTCTCGTGACGGCAGACCAGATGGCCGTCCCGGGTGGGCACCAGGTCCTGCTCGATGATGTGCGCGCCCATGTCGAGGGCGAGTTGGTAGGCGCCGAGGGTGTGCTCGGGCCGGTAGCCGCTGGCGCCCCGGTGGGCGATGACCGTGGGGACGGGCAGTCCGCGGTAGGCGGGCCCGCGGCCGGGGCGCCGGCCGGCCGCCGCGGCGGGGGCGGCGAGTGCGGCGGAGGCGCCGAGCGCGGTGGCTCCGGCCGCCGCGCCGAGCAGCGTCCGCCGACCGGGCGCGGGTTCCGCCGCCGGGGTGCCCGGTTCCGTACCGCTTCTGTCTCCGCCGAGTGTCATCAAGGCTCCTCTGTGTGATGTCCCGCACTGCTGAGCGATGGCTGACGCTACGGAGGGATGCCTTCCAGGGGAAAGACCCCCGGCGGACGCTGCGCGAACGCGGCACGAACGCCCGTCAACACCGAGTATCGGTTCGATGAACTGGATGTGCGCGGGGAGACCGCCCGCGAGTATCGTCCTCACCTGCACAGACTTCGCCAGACCCGGCAGGGGCGGCGCGGAGCCGCGCGCAGGCCGTCGACCGCCGCTTTTCCGTCCCGACACGGAGGAACCGTTGTCCCGCTTGTCGCTCCTCAAGGCCGTACTCGGACCCCCTCTGCGGCTGATGTTCCGGCCCCGTGTCGAGGGCGCGCGGAACATCCCGGGCAGCGGGCCGGTGATCCTCGCGGGGAACCACCTCACCTTCATCGACTCGATGATCCTGCCGCTGGCCTGCCCCCGGCCCGTCTACTTCATCGGCAAGGACGAGTACGTCACGGGCAAGGGCCTCAAGGGCCGCGCGATGGCCTGGTTCTTCACCGGGGTCGGGATGATCCCCGTGGACCGCGACGGCGCCAACGGCGCGGTCGCGGCCCTGATGACGGGCCGTCGGGTGCTGGAGGAGGGCCGGGTGTTCGGCATCTACCCGGAGGGCACCCGCTCCCCCGACGGCCGTCTCTACCGGGGCCGCACCGGTATCGCCCGGCTGACCCTGATGACCGGCGCGCCCGTGGTGCCGTTCGCGGTGATCGGCACGGACAAGCTCCAGCCGGGCGGCGGCGGACTGCCCCGGCCGGGGCGGGTGACGATCCGTTTCGGCGAGCCGATGGAGTTCTCCCGGTACGAGGGGATGGACCGCGACCGCTATGTGCTGCGGGCGGTCACCGACTCCGTGATGACCGAGGTCATGCGGCTCTCGGGCCAGGAGTACGTCGACATGTACGCCACCAAGGCCAAGGCGGCCTGAGCGCGGCGCGGGGCCGGATCCCCTCGTTCCGCTGAGCGGCCGTCCCCGCGCCCGTACCGGCGGTCAGTGCTCGACCGAGTCCGCCAGACGCTGGCCCCGCAGCAGGAACCAGGCCGCCACGGCGGTGGCCAGCAGGACGCCGAAACCGACCGAGGCGGCGGTGTGCAGTCCGTCGGTGAAGGCGTCCCGCGCGGCGCCGAGCACGGCGGCGCCCTGGTCCGCCGGGAGTCCGGCGGCGACCTGGGTGGCGCCGCCGAGGGAGTCCCGCGCCGCCTCGGCCGTGGCCTCCGGCAGCCCCTCCGGGACGGTGAAGCCCCGGTAGACACCGGTCACCACCGAGCCGAGCAAAGCGATACCGAGGGCCGCGCCGAGTTCGTACGCCGTCTCGGAGACCGCCGAGGCCGCGCCCGCCTGTTCCTTGGGCACGCTGGAGAGGATCACGTCGGCGGTCACCGTGAAGGCGAGTCCGGCGCCCAGACCGCCCAGGAAGAGCGCCGCCATCAGCGACGGCGCGGCGGTCTGTGCCGTCAGCAGCAGACACGCGCCCAGCGACAGCGCCACCGCCAGCAGCCCGGTCGCGACCGTGCCGCGCACGGAGGTGCGGCGGGCCAGGGACCCGGCCAGCAGGCCGGAGACGACCGCGCCGATGGCGGCGGGCAGCTCGATCAGCCCGGCCTCCAGCGGTGAGCGCCCCTGCACCAGCTGGAGGAACTGGGAGAGGAAGAAGACCAGTCCGGACAGGCCGAGGATGGTCAGCAGATCCGCCAGTACCGCGCCGGAGAAGCCCCGGTTGCGGAAGAGCCGCACATCGAGCAGGGGCGAGGGCAGCGTCAGCTGGCGCCGTACGAACCAGAGCAGCGCGCCCGCGCCCGTCATCCCGGCGACCGTGGCGCCGACGGAGAGCCCGTGGATGGCCATCTCCTTGATCGCGTAGACCACGGCGACCATGCCGGTCAGGGAGAGGGCGACGCTGGGCAGGTCCCAGGGGCCGGGGGCCGGGTTCCTCGACTCCGGCAGCAGCTTCACCCCGACCAGGACGAGGATCGCCATCACGGGCAGGTTGATCAGGAAGACCGAGCCCCACCAGAAGTGCTCCAGCAGCACCCCGCCCACGACCGGTCCGACGGCCGCGCCGGCGGAGGCCGCCGCGCCCCAGACGCCGACCGCGACACTCCGCTCGCGCGGGTCGTGGAAGAGGTTGCGGATCAGGGCGAGGGTGGAGGGCATCAGCGTGGCCCCGGCGACACCGAGCAGCGCCCGCGCCACGATCATCATCTCGGGGCTGGTGGCGTAGGCGTTGATGACGGAGACGGCGCCGAAAGCGACCGCTCCGGTCAGCAGCAGCTTCTTGCGCCCGATGCGGTCGCCGAGGCTGCCCATGGTGATCAGCAGACCGGCGATCACAAACGAGTAGACATCGCCGATCCACAGCAGCTGGGTGCCCGACGGGCGCAGATCCTCGGTCAGGAACGGGGTCGCCAGGCCGAGCACGGTGGCGTCGACCGCGACCAGCAGGACCGCGAAGACCAGCACCGCGAGGGCCAGCCACCGTCCGGGCGCCCGGACCGCCGGGTCCGGGGTGCGCAGCTCGGTGATGCTCATCCGCCCTCCCTGCGCCGGGCACAGCCGCCGAGCAGCAGCTCGGTGAGCGCGAAGGTGTACTCCCGGGCACCGACCCGGCCGTTCAGCACCGACCAGGCGGCGGCGCCGACCAGGCCGTACAGCGCCTCGGTCAGCCAGGCCGCGCTGAGGTCGATCCGGAACTCGCCCGCCTCCTGGCCACGCCGGAACAGCTCGGTGATCCGCTGGTCGAGCCGGCCCCAGCCCTCGTGGACGTCGTCGCCCTCGAAGAGCTGGTTCTCACTGACGAGGAAGGACATCAGCCCGGAGAAGGGCTCGGTCTCGATGATGAGCCGTCGCAGCGCCTCGGTGGCGCTCTCCGCGCCGTCCAGGGCGATGTCCATGGCCCGGGTGAGCTCGCGGATGCCGAGCTCCTCCAGCGCCCTCACCAGGGCCTCCCGTCCGGCGAAGTGCCGGTGGAGGGTGGCCCGGCCGACGCCCGCGGCCTTGGCGACCTCGTCCATGGTGGAGGCGGGTCTGCGGGCGAGCTGCGCGGCGGCGGCCCGCAGTACCTGATCACGATCGACTGTCATGAGACAAGAATAGCCCGTATGAGACATTCTCGTCTCATCGGGGCTCGGGGTGGAACGCGGCGGGAGGGAGCGGATACGACACCGCGCCGTTCGGCCCCCGGTGCGAGGGTCGAAC
>NZ_JBHVHF010000455.1:0-4557 GCF_042800315.1 Streptomyces sp. NPDC057638 | reverse complement strand
GCCGCCACCGGGTCGCGGTCCCCGCGTACCGGACATCCGGCCGCTAGAACTTGTTGCGCGGGGTGATACCGAGGCTCAGGCCCGACAGACCGCGCTGACGGCCGCCGAGCTTGCCCGCGATGGCCCGCAGCGCGGCGCCCGCCGGGGAGCCGGGGTCCGACAGCACGACCGGCTTGCCCTCGTCGCCGCCCTCGCGGAGGCGGACGTCGATCGGGATGGACCCCAGCACGGGAACCGTGGTGCCGGTGGTCCGGCTGAGGCCCTCGGCGACCATCTGACCGCCGCCGGTACCGAAGACGTCGACCATCTCGTCGCAGTGCGGGCACGGCAGCCCCGACATGTTCTCCACCACGCCCACGATCTTCTGGTGGGTCTGGACGGCGATGGAGCCCGCGCGCTCGGCGACCTCGGCCGCCGCCTGCTGGGGGGTGGTGACGACCAGGATCTCGGCGTTCGGCACGAGCTGGGCGACGGAGATGGCGATATCGCCGGTGCCCGGGGGCAGATCGAGCAGCAGGACGTCGAGATCGCCCCAGTACACATCGGCGAGGAACTGCTGGAGGGCGCGGTGGAGCATCGGGCCGCGCCAGACCACCGGGGCGTTGCCCGGGGTGAACATGCCGATGGAGATCACCTTCACGCCGTGGGCCGACGGCGGCATGATCATGTTCTCGACCTGGGTGGGACGGCCGTCCGCGCCGAGCATCCGGGGCACCGAGTGGCCGTAGATGTCCGCGTCCACGACACCGACCTTGAGCCCGTCGGCCGCCATCGCCGCCGCCAGGTTCACCGTGACCGACGACTTGCCGACACCGCCCTTGCCGGAGGCGACCGCGTAGACCCGGGTCAGGGAACCGGGCTTGGCGAAGGGGACCTCGCGCTCGGCGGTGCCGCCGCGCAGGGAGGTCGCCAGCTCGCGGCGCTGCTCGTCGCTCATGACGTCCAGCGTGACGTCGACCCGGGTGACCCCCTCGACCCGCTCGACCGCGTCCGTCACGTTCTTGGTGATCGTCTCCCGCATCGGGCAGCCGGAGACGGTGAGGTACACCGTGACCGCGACCGCGCCGTCCGTCCCGATCTCGACCGACTTGACCATGCCGAGGTCGGTGATCGGGCGGTTGATCTCAGGGTCGTTCACCGTCGCCAGTGCTGCGAGCACCGCGTCTTCCGTAGCCATACGACGATGGTACGGCGCGGGTCCACGCCGTCGGAAAGGCCGTCAGCGGTCGCCTTCGTCACGCTCCGCAGACCCCCCGGGCGGGAACACGGCACGCCGCTCGCCCAGGTCCCTGACCAGGTCCTCCAGCTCGGAACGGATCCAGTCCCGGGTGGCGACCTCCCCGAGGCCCATCCGCAGCGCGGCGATCTCCCGGGTCAGGTACTCGGTGTCGGCGATGGAACGGTCGTTGCGCTTGCGGTCCTGTGCCTGGGTGACCCGGTCGCGGTCGTCCTGGCGGTTCTGCGCCAGCAGGATCAGCGGGGCCGCGTAGGAGGCCTGGAGCGAGAGCATCAGCGTCAGGAAGATGAACGGGTACTCGTCGAAGCGGAGCGACAGCGGCGCGAAGACGTTCCAGAGCACCCAGACGATGATGATCAGGGTCATCCAGAGGATGAACCGCCAGGTGCCGAGGAAGCGGGCGACCCGCTCCGAGACCCGGCCGAAGGTCTCGGGATCGTACTCGGGCAGCAGCGCCCTGCGCGGCGCCTTGGGCACGTCCAGCCGGGTACGGGGGCGTGAGATCGCGCTCGCGCCGGCGGGCATCCGCTCGCGCGGGACGTCCGGCTCCTGGTCGCCGCTACCCGGAGGTGTCATGGGTGGACTCCTCGGAGTGGGGTCGGCCGGGTCCCGCCCGGCGGTCGCTGCCCTGGGGGTGGGAGGTGCCCCCGGCGCCGTTGCGGTTCGTGCGCGACTCCGTGCGCGACTCCGTGCGCGACTCCGTACGGGGGGACTTCTCCGTACGGGAGGTTCCACCGGCGCGCGGGGGGTGGGCGCGGCGCGAGGACGGCCGACCGGGTGCCGGAGGGGCGGTGCCGTGCGCCGACTCCTCGAACTCCGTCTCCCGCCAGTCCTCGGGGAGGAGATGGTCGAGGACGTCGTCCACGGTCACCGCGCCGAGCAGGGAGCCGCTCTCGTCCACGACGGGCGCGGCGACCATGTTGTAGGCGGCGAGGTAGCTGGTGACGGCGGGCAGCGGGGTGTCCGGCCCCAGCGGCGGCAGATCGTTGTCGACGACCGAGCTGACCAGGGTGAACGGCGGGTCCCGCAGCAGCCGCTGGAAGTGGACCGTGCCCAGGTACTTCCCGGTCGGTGTCTCGTCCGGCGGACGGCAGACGTAGACCTGCGCGGCGAGCGCGGGGGAGAGGTCCTGCTGGCGCACCCGGGCGAGTGCGTCCGCGATCGTGGCGTCCGGCCGCAGCACGATCGGTTCCGTGGTCATCAGACCGCCCGCCGTCCGCTCCTCGTACGAGAGCAGCCGGCGCACATCGGCCGCGTCGTCGGGGCGCATCAGGGCCAGCAGCCGCTCCTTGTCCGCCTCCGGCAGTTCGGAGAGGAGGTCGGCGGCGTCGTCGGGGTCCATGGCCTCCAGCACGTCGGCGGCGCGCTCCTCCTGGAGTTCGCCGAGGATCTCCACCTGGTCGTCCTCGGGCAGCTCCTCCAGTACGTCGGCGAGACGGTCGTCGTCGAGCGCGGCGGCGACCTCGACACGGCGCTTGGGGGAGAGGTGGTGGAGCGCGTTGGCGACATCGGCCGGGCGCAGGCTCTCGAACGTGGCCACCAGGCTCTCCGCGCCCTGGGCGTCCTCCTCCAGCGAGAAGCCGGTGACGGCGGACCAGGCCACGGTCAGCGTCTCGCCCCGGCGGCGCAGCGCCCCGCCCCGGCCCTTGCGGACGAAGACCTTGTCGATCTCCCACTCACGGCGCGCGGGCAGGCGCCGGATGGAGACGTCCAGGACCGTCGCCTCCTCGTCGCTGTCGACCAGCCGCACCCGGCGGTCGAGGAGTTCGCCGAGGACCAGCCGCTCGGTGGGGCGCTGCTCGAAGCGGCGCATGTTCACCACGCCGGTCGTGATGACCTGGCCGGACTCGATACCGGTCACCCGGGTCATGGGCAGGAAGATCCGGCGCCGGCTGAGTACCTCCACCACGAGACCGAGCAGCCGGGGCGGGCGTCCGCCGACCCGGAGCATGGCCACGAGATCGCCGACGCGCCCGACCTGGTCACCCTGGGGGTCGAAGACCGCCACTCCGGCGAGGTGGGAGACGAAGATCCGGGGCGCGCTCGCCACCATGATCAGCACCTCCTGCCCGTGGTCGCCGGTACCCTCGCGGGCATCTGCCGGACATGCTGGTTCTCCCGGGTCTCCCGGGTTCTCCTGACGCGTGCCGGGTTCTTGCTCTTCGTGCTCTTCTCGCTTTTCCGCTTCTTCTGTACTTCCCAGGCTTTCTCAGGTCTTCTCGGTTGTTCTCAGTTCTTCTTGGCTTTTCTCGGGTGTTCCCGGATGTTCTCGTTTTTCAGGCTAGCCCGTCCTGTTCCGTGGCGCCGCTGGTCGAGGGCCGTCCGGCGATGGGGCGCCCCCGTACGCGCCCCGCGTACGCCCTCTGCCGGACGCGCTGCGAGGGGCCGTCCCACCCACCGGTACGCTGCCGTCTGCCACCTCTGGCAGTACCTGACTCCAGGACCCAACGCCGCGCCGCCGCGCCGACCCGAGCAGACGAGAGGCAGTAGCACCTGTGACTCCCCTCCCCCCGGTCTCCCGGTCCCGCAGGACCGTGCTCTCCGTGCTCCTCTGCGCGGGGCTCGCCCTGACGGGCACGGCCTGCGCAGAGGAGAAGGTGGACCCGGACAAGGGGACCAACGGGGTGGGGAAGCTCTCCGCCACCGAGATCGAGACCAAGGCCCGCGCCGCGGCCGACACCGCCGCCACCGTCCGCCTCTCGGGCACGCTCACCAGCAAGGGCGGCACCTACCGGCTCAACATGCGGCTCAAGAAGACGGGCGGTACGGGGTCGGTCGCCACCAAGGACAACACCTTCGCCCTGCTGCGCGTCGGTGACGACCTCTACCTCAAGGCGGACGCGGGCTTCTGGACCCAGAAGCAGGAGGGCGGCCAGGCCGCCCCGAGCCGCACCGACGAGGAGGCCGCCCTCAAGCTCGGCGACAAGTACGTCAAGGTCCCCGAGGACGACGCCTCCTACCAGGAGTTCCGTGCCTTCACCGAGATGGACGGCCTGCTGGACGGGCTGCTGGAGATGCCGGGCCGACTGACCAAGGGCGAACGCACCAAGGTCGGCGGGGTCCGCGCCATCAAGGTCGCCTCCGACGAGGGTGCCGGAGGGGTCCTCGACGTCTCGCTGGAGGGCCAGCCCTATCCCCTCCAGTTCGCGCGCGGCGGGGGCGCGGGCACGCTCACCCTGGGCGAGTGGGGGGCCGACTTCCCGCTGGCGCCGCCCGCGGAGGGCGAGATCGTGGACTACGGACGGCAGCTGCCGAAGTCGAGCGGCGGCTGACTTCCGCGCCCGCCGGTACGGGGGAGGGGGAGCCGCGCACCCATGGGT
>NZ_JBHVHF010000454.1:0-4567 GCF_042800315.1 Streptomyces sp. NPDC057638 | reverse complement strand
ACGTCATAGACGCCGTGGTGGTCGGCGGCCGGGGCCGTCCCGGGGTCGGCCTCCCCCAGACTCCGTCCGGGGGGACCTCCAATCGGGATGGTGCTCATATCAGTTCTCCCTTGCGGACGGTGGCCTCGGCGACCGCCGTCCAGGTGCGGCGGAACTCCTCCGCCCGGTCCGCCGGCCATACCGGCTCGTACACCGCCGACGGCCGCCAGTCGCCGACGGCCTGCTCCAGTGTCAGCCCCGGGTCCAGCGCGAGGCGCGCCAGGGCGGCGGCGCCCAGCGGTGTGGCGTGCGGCGAGGGGTAGACATCCACCGGCAGCTGCGCCAGATCGGCCTGGGCCTGCATCAGGGTGGCGCTGCGGGTCAGCCCGCCGTCGGCGCGCAGCCGGGTCAGCGGGGCGCCGACATCGTCCGCGACCCGGTCGCAGACCGTGGCGACCTGGGCCGCGATGCCCTGGAGGACGGCGAGCACCAGATGGCCGGGGCCGGTCGACAGGGTCATCCCGGCGAAGGTCGCCGTCGCGTCCGGGCGCCACCAGGGCGCCGCGAGACCCGCCAGCGCCGGGACGCACAGCGTCCCGTCCGAGTCCTTCGCCGCCCGCGCGTCCAGCTCCTCGGCGGAGCCGATCAGCCCGAGGTCCCGCAGCCAGCGCACGGCGGAGGCGGCCGTGTAGACCTGTCCGTCGACGCAGTAGTCGGTGCGCCCGCCCAGCCGCCAGGCGATGGAGGTGGTCAGGCCCACCCGGGAGCGTGCCGCCGTGCCGCCGGTGTTGGCGAGCAGGAACGCCCCCGTACCGTAGGTGCACTTGGCCGAGCCCGGTGTCACACAGCCCTCGGCGAGCAGCGCGGCCTGCTGGTCGGTGACCAGACCGGCCACCGGCAGCTCCCCGCCGAAGGCACGGGTGGTGCCGATGACCTCGGCGCAGTCCACGATCCGGGGCAGCCGCTCCTCCTCCAGGGCGAAGAGCACGGCCAGCTCGGGATCCCAGCCGCCGGTGTCGATGTCCAGCAGCAGGGAGCGGCTGGCGGTCGCCGCGTCGGTGACGAACTCACCCGTCAGCCGGTACAGCAGCCAGGTGTCGACGGTGGTGACCACGCCCGCGCGGGTCACCTCGCGGCGCAGCCAGGCCATCTTGGGCGCGGTGAAGTAGGAGTCGAGGACCAGACCGGTACGGGCCGCGATCCAGTCGGCGTGCTCGGTCAGCTCGGCGCAGACGGACTCGGCGCGCCGGTCCTGCCACACGATCGCCGCGGAGAGCGGCGCACCGGTGGCCGGGTCCCAGGCCAGTACCGTCTCCCCCTGGTTGGCCAGGGCGACGGCGTCGACCGGACGACCGGCCGCCGCGAGCGCGCGGCGGCCGGTGTCCAGCACGGACTCCAGCAGACTCAGGGGGTCCTGCTCCACGAGACCGCCGTCGCCGTAGCGGGGCCGCAGCCCCGCCTCGGCGAGGGCGAGCGTACGGCCGTCGCCGTCCACGACGACGGCCTTGGTGCCGGACGTCCCCTGGTCGATCGCCAGAACCACGGTCATCCGCGCGCCCCGCGGTCCGGTACGGGAACGTCCTCGGCCCGCCGGCCCGCCGCGCCCGGGTCGGTCTCGTCCAGCATCCGGTCGACGTTGAGCATGTCCGGCATGGACAGCCCGGCCACCCCCCGCCGTACCAGCAGGAAGGCCAGGTAGCAGCCGCCGATGGCGAAGAGCACCAGGACGTAGAGCCACGGGTCGCGGAAGGACTCGTCACGGAAGAGCAGCAACTCGTAGACGAGCCAGACCGAGGCGACCACGATCACCGGGGTCTCCCAGCGGCCCAGCGTGAAGCCCTGCGTCGGCGGCAGGCTGCGGCGCTTGACGATGTACATCAGCACCGTGCCCGCGTAGATGATCGCGGGCAGCAGGGTCGCGGCCGAGAAGAGCGAGAACAGCGCGTCCGTCGACTGCGAGAAGACACCGAGGATGACCTGGGCGACGACGAAGAGGAAGACGGTCGCGTTCAGCGGGGTGCCACGGCCGGGGTTGACCACGCGCAGCGCGGTCCAGCCGGGGAAGCGCTCGTCGCGGGACATCGCCCACACCAGCCGGGTGCCGCTCATGGTGATGACCAGACCGCAGGAGAAGATCGAGATCACCACGAGCACCAGCATCGCCTTGCCGACACCGGAGCCGAGCACCTCGGTGATCACGGTGGCGACGGGGGTGCCGGACTCGGCCATCTTCGCCGGGTCGCCCAGCAGCGCGGTCACCGCGATCAGGAAGAGGAAGCCGAGGACACCGAGGGAGACCACGGCCTGGACCATGGCCTTGGGGATGACGCGGGCCGGGTCGCGGGTCTCCTCCGCCAGGTTGGCGGCCGACTCGAAGCCGACGATGGTGAAGGCGCCGAGCAGGAAGGCCAGCGCGAACGGACCGGCGTGGCTGGCGCTGCCCAGCCCGTAGTAGCCGTCCTCGCTGGCGGGCGCGGCCTCGAAGAGGGTGCCGAAGTCCAGGTCACCGGCGAAGCCGCCGACGGCGAAGAGCAGCACGGTCAGCGCGATCATCCCGACCAGCTGGACGGTGACGGCGGCCTTGTTGACCTGGTGTGTCACCCGGGTGGACCAGGCCACCAGCAGCGACTGGAGCAGGATCACCACGGCGGTGATGGCCCAGGCGTTCTCGGTGGTGCCCTGGTACTGGAACAGCTCGGGCAGGATCGTCGACGCGATGGTGTAGTCGACGGCCACGACCACGACGCCGAGGAAGGAGAACGAGATCCAGCCCATGATCCAGCCCCAGACCGGGTTCACGATCCGGGAGACCCACTGGTAGGCGTAGCCGCTGATGGGGATGCGGGCGGCGAGCGCGCCGAAGACCAGGGCCACCGAGAGCTGCCCGATCACCGCGATCGGCCAGGCGAAGATGCCGCGCGGCCCGGAGCTGGAGAGCACCGCGCCGTAGGTGGTGAAGATGCCGGTGGCGATGGAGACGAAGCCGAAGGCCATGGCGAAGGAGGCGTAGCGGGTCAGCTCGCGCCCCATGCCCTTCGGTCTGGGGCCGTCGGCGTCCGCGTCGTTCGCGGTCGCCGGTTCCCCGGACGCGGGTGCGTCGGTTGTCATGCGGATGATTCCTTTCAGGACCCTGTGCGCCACGGCGGGAGTCCAGGGGAGAACCCCGGGGGAGCCGCGGGAGAACAGAACTCGGGGGAACGGTCCCGGGGGCGTGCCGACGGGACCGGGGAAGGGGCGCCATGAGGGGGGGACGCCCGGGAGGGGAGCGTGACGACGCGCTGCTCCACCAGCAGAAGATGATGATCCGTCAGTTCGATGAACGGGGACGGGCGCGGGGGAGAGGAGAGGGAGAGCGGCCCGGAGGGCCGGGGCTGCCGAGGCGACCGGGGTCACCGGGGCGACCGCTCAGGCGATGATCACCTCACACCCCGCCCCGCGTACCGCGTCGACCAGCTCGACGGGGGCCGAGGGGTCGGTGATGATGCCCGCCCCCGCGTCGACGGCACAGACGCGATGCCCCGCGACCCGCCCCCACTTGCTGCCGTCCGCCACCACATAGCTCCGCACACTGGTGGCGAGGATCCGCTTCTTGGTGAAGATCTCCTCGAAGTGGAAGTCGGTGACCCCGGCGCCGGGTTCGACCCCGCCGGAGCCCAGGAAGGCCAGATCCGCGTTGAGTTCACCGAAGAAGTCCACGGTCTGCGGCCCGGCCAGCACCAGATCGCCACCGCGCAACCGCCCGCCGGGCAGCAGCACATGGGCCTGGGGGAGCGCGGCGACCACGCCCGCGACATGGAGCGAGGGGGTCGCGACGATGCCCCGGAAGTCGGCGGGCAGGGCGCGGGCTATCTCGACCGCCGTCGTCCCCATGTCGATGACGACGGTCATCCCGGGCTGGATCAGCCGGGCCGCCGCCGCGCCGATGGCGGCCTTCGCCGGGAGCTGGGAGGCGGAGCGGTCGGCGTAGGACGCCTCCTCGCCACCGATCCCCCGCACCACCGCGAGCGACGCGGCGCCGCCGCGCACCCGCCGCAGCACCCCGCGCCGCTCCATCTGCCCGAGGTCGCGGCGGACGGTCTCGGCCGACACCTGCAACCGGTCGGCGAGGTCGTCCGTGCTGATGGTGCCGACGCGCTGGACCAGGGCGGAGATGCGCCGATGGCGCTCTGCGGGAAGCATGGGACTCCTGTGACTGCGGACGCCCGAAACTGACCGGGCATGACGGGAAGTGTGGATTAGCGCCCGGAAGTCGTCAAGTGGGGTGCGAGAAACGGTCAGTTGTCATCGCTACTGCCGTGAGTGACCCGATGTGCCCTACTTCTGCATGAGTGCGCCGAAAGCTGAAGAGGGAGTCGTACGGGGGTTCTTGGGCTCATGGCACGGTCGGGGCTGCCCTGCCGGGGTGTGCGGGGCGCCCGCCGCCGATCCTGCTGCGTGGGCGTTCGGCACGCAATGGTGCGTCGGTGACCGATGCCCACACGAGGGCCGCGCACACGAGGGCCGCGCACACGAGGGCCGCGCACACGACGGCCGCGCACACGACGGCCGCGCACACGACGGCCGCGCACACGAGGGCCGCGCACACGAC
>NZ_JBHVHF010000453.1:0-4589 GCF_042800315.1 Streptomyces sp. NPDC057638 | reverse complement strand
GCCGGAAGGTCTCCGGCGGCCCTGATCCCGTGTCTCCGCCCGTGGCGCCGCGCCCGCGTGCGTCGTCCGCCGCGACGGCGCCGGCCGGTATCGGTCTGCGTCAGTCTGTCGCTTCCGCGAGCAGCTTCTGGATCCGCGCGACACCCTCCACCAGGTCCTCGTCGCCCAGGGCGTACGAGAGCCGCAGATAGCCCGGGGTGCCGAACGCCTCGCCCGGGACCACGGCCACCTCGGCCTCGTCCAGAATCAGGGTCGCCAGCTCACCCGAGGTCGCGGGCCGCTTGCCGCGGATCTCCTTGCCGAGCAGCGCCTTCACCGAGGGATACACGTAGAACGCGCCCTCCGGCTCGGGGCAGAACACGCCGTCGATCTCGTTCAGCATCCGCACGATCGTGCGCCGCCGCCGGTCGAAGGCGCTGCGCATCTCCGCCACGGCGTCCAGGTCCCCCGCGATGGCCGTGAGCGCGGCCACCTGCGACACGTTGGCGACGTTGGAGGTGGCGTGGGACTGGAGGTTGGTCGCGGCCTTCACCACGTCCTGCGGGCCGACGATCCACCCCACCCGCCAGCCGGTCATCGCGTAGGTCTTCGCGACACCGTTGACCACCAGACAGCGGTCGCGGACCTCGGGCACGACCGCGGGCAGCGAGGTGAAGACGGCGTCGCCGTAGACCAGGTGCTCGTAGATCTCGTCGGTGAGCACCCACAGGCCGTGCTCGACGGCCCAGCGGCCGATCGCCTCGGTCTGCTCCCGGCTGTAGACGGCGCCGGTGGGGTTGGACGGGGAGACGAAGACCACGGCCTTCGTGCGCTCGGTGCGCGCCGCCTCCAGCTGCTCGACCGAGACCCGGTAGCCGCTGGTCTCGTCGGCCACCACCGGCACCGGGACACCGCCCGCGAGCCGGATCGACTCCGGGTAGGTGGTCCAGTACGGAGCCGGGACGATGACCTCGTCGCCCTCGTCGATGATCGCCGCGAACGCCTCGTAGATCGCCTGCTTGCCGCCGTTGGTGACGAGGACCTGGGAGGGGTCGACCGCGTAGCCGGAGTCGCGGAGCGTCTTCTCGGCGATGGCCTTCTTCAGCTCGGGCAGGCCCCCGGCGGGGGTGTAGCGGTGGTACTTCGGGGTCCGGCAGGCCTCGACCGCGGCCTCGACGATGTAGTCGGGCGTCGGGAAGTCGGGCTCGCCGGCACCGAAGCCGATCACCGGACGCCCGGCGGCCTTGAGGGCCTTGGCCTTGGCGTCTACGGCGAGGGTGGCGGACTCGGAGATCGCGCCGATGCGGGCGGAGACCCGGCGCTCGGCGGGGGAGGATGCAGCGCTCATGGGTCCATCGTCCCAGACGCCCCAGCGCCCCGGCACGGGTGTTTCGCCTCCCGGCCCCGTTGGCCCACACGGCCCACACGGCCCCCACGGCCCTCCGCGGGAAACGGGCCGAACCGCGTCCATCAGGGGGTTCTCCAGCCCGCGCCGACCGCCGCGTCAGTGACGCACAAGGGCCGCCGAGAAGCAGTCTGTTCGACGCCGGGCCTGCGACCACGTACACTCACTCACCGTCGGCCCCCACCGACCACATCGTGTGATGCGGTAGGTTGTGGGAGTCAACAAAGGGTCGTAGCTCAATTGGTAGAGCACTGGTCTCCAAAACCAGCGGTTGGGGGTTCAAGTCCCTCCGGCCCTGCTACACACACCTTCGCCAGGGTTGTGTGCGCATGTACGTACATCTAATGAACCGCCGTGCGGCTCCACCGGGCGCGGCACGGCCACGACCCGGAATCAGGTGAAAAGACGTGACGGACGCCGTCGGCTCCATCGACACGCCTGATGCCGAAGACGAGGCCCTGCAGAAGAAGTCCCGCAAGGGCGGCAAGCGCGGGAAGAAGGGCCCCTTCGGGCGTCTCGCGCTCTTCTACCGGCAGATCGTCGCCGAACTGCGCAAGGTCGTCTGGCCCACTCGCGGTCAGCTCACGACGTACACCACAGTGGTGATTATCTTCGTGGTCATCATGATCGGTCTGGTGACCGTGATGGACTATGGGTTCCAGGAAGTCGTCAAGTACGTCTTCGGCTGATCCCGCGAAGGGCGTCAGCCGGGCGTGTGGCACGGCGGCGTCCCTTCGTCCGTTCCACCCATCTGTATCCAGAAAGAAGCAGCCACCGTGTCTGACCCGAACCTGAACGAGGCCGCCGAGCCCGGCGACGAGGTCGTCGAGTCTGTCGAGTCCGCCGAGGACGAGCTCGACATCGTCACGGCGGCCGACGAGGACCGGGGGGACGCTGTGGACGCCGAGGCCGGCGAGCCGGCCGAAGAGGCCGCGATCCACATCGAGGACGCCGAGGAAGAGGCCGCTGAGGCGGCCGACGGCGCCGAAGCCGACGCCGAAGCCGACGCCGAGGACGACGCCGAAGCCGACGCCGAGGACGACGCCGAAGCCGACGCCGAGGACGACGCCGAAGCCGACGCTGACGACACCGAGGGCGCCGAGGAAGAGGCTCCGGTCGACCCCGTCGCCGCGCTCCGTGACGAGCTGCGCACCCTGCCCGGCGAGTGGTATGTGATCCACACCTACGCCGGGTACGAGAAGCGGGTCAAGGCCAACCTGGAGCAGCGCGCCGTCTCGCTCAACGTCGAGGACTTCATCTACCAGGCCGAAGTGCCCGAGGAAGAGATCGTCCAGATCAAGAACGGTGAGCGCAAGAACGTCCGCCAGAACAAGCTCCCCGGCTATGTCCTGGTCCGGATGGACCTCACCAACGAGTCCTGGGGCGTCGTCCGCAACACGCCCGGTGTCACCGGCTTCGTCGGCAACGCCTACGACCCGTACCCGCTGACGCTGGACGAGATCGTCAAGATGCTCGCCCCGGAGGCCGAGGCCAAGGCCGCCCGTGAGGCCGCCGAGGCCGAGGGCAAGCCCGTTCCGGCCCGCAAGGTCGAGGTCCAGGTGCTGGACTTCGAGGTCGGCGACTCGGTCACCGTCACGGACGGTCCCTTCGCCACTCTCCAGGCGACGATCAACGAGATCAACGCCGACTCGAAGAAGGTCAAGGGCCTGGTCGAGATCTTCGGCCGCGAGACCCCGGTCGAGCTCAGCTTCGACCAGATCCAGAAGAACTGAGCCGCTGGCCCCAGCGGAGTCCGAGCCAGGTCAGAACCGCCCTCCGGGGCCGTTCTGGCCTCTCGGTTTTTCTGCCGGTTTTTAACTGAGCACTCATACCCGCTATCGTGGTGCGGTATGCCTCCATCCAGATGATCGGGTGGAGTGCTGAACACTCTCACTAGGACCCGGAGAGAGCAATGCCTCCCAAGAAGAAGAAGGTCACGGGGCTTATCAAGCTCCAGATCCAGGCCGGTGCGGCCAACCCGGCTCCGCCGGTCGGCCCCGCCCTGGGTCAGCACGGCGTCAACATCATGGAGTTCTGCAAGGCCTACAACGCCGCGACCGAGTCGCAGCGTGGCATGGTCGTGCCGGTGGAGATCACGGTCTACGAGGACCGCTCCTTCACCTTCATCACCAAGACTCCGCCGGCCGCCAAGCTGATCCTCAAGGCCGCGGGTGTGGACAAGGGCTCTGGCGAGCCGCACAAGACCAAGGTCGCCAAGCTCACGCGCGACCAGGTCCGTGACATCGCCACCACCAAGATGCCCGACCTGAACGCCAACGACCTGGACGCCGCCGAGAAGATCATCGCCGGCACCGCCCGTTCCATGGGCATCACGGTCGAGGGCTGACAGCCTCCCCGTACGACCTCTGTGGCAGGACCGAGCGCCGGTCCGGACCACGACTCCACACCTGAAACACAGGAGCAGAAGTGAAGCGCAGCAAGAACCTCCGCGCTGCGGACGCCAAGATCAACCGGGAGCGTCTGTACGCCCCGCTGGAGGCCGTCCGTCTCGCCAAGGACACCGCGTCCGCCAAGTTCGACGGCACCGTCGAGGTCGCCCTGCGTCTGGGTGTCGACCCGCGCAAGGCCGACCAGATGGTCCGCGGCACCGTGAACCTTCCGCACGGCACCGGCAAGACCGCCCGGGTCCTGGTCTTCGCGACCGGTGACCGTGCGGAGGCCGCGCGCGCCGCGGGCGCCGACATCATCGGCGCCGACGAGCTGATCGACGAGGTCTCGAAGGGCCGTCTGGACTTCGACGCCGTCGTCGCCACCCCGGACCTCATGGGCAAGGTCGGCCGCCTCGGCCGTGTGCTCGGTCCGCGTGGTCTGATGCCGAACCCGAAGACCGGCACCGTTACCCCCGACGTGGCCAAGGCCGTCACCGACATCAAGGGCGGCAAGATCGAGTTCCGCGTCGACAAGCACTCGAACCTGCACTTCATCATCGGCAAGGTCTCCTTCGACGAGGCCAAGCTGGTGGAGAACTACGGTGCGGCTCTGGAGGAGATCCTCCGTCTGAAGCCGTCCGCCGCGAAGGGCCGCTACATCAAGAAGGCGACCCTGACCACCACGATGGGCCCCGGCATCCCGCTGGACTCCAACCGCACCCGCAACCTCCTCGTCGAGGAGGACCCGGCCGCCGTCTGATCCAGACGCCAGCCGCGGGTCGTGTGACCAGGACCGGCCCCCACACCGTCACCGG
>NZ_JBHVHF010000452.1:0-4601 GCF_042800315.1 Streptomyces sp. NPDC057638 | reverse complement strand
GCGAGACCGGCACCGGAGCCGAGAGCGCCACCGCCGAGAAGCGCTTCGGCTACGACAGCGCCGGACGGCTCACCAGCGCCTCCTCACCCAAGGGCGACAACGCCTACGAGTACGACGACCGCGGCCAGCTGCTGAAGTCCACCGGCCCCTCCGGCAACGCCAGCTACGCCTACAACCCCGACGGCCAGCTCACCAGCCGCACCGACGCCGCCGGAACCTCCCTGTTCACCTACGCCCGCCAGCGGCTCAGCACCACGAAGGACGCCCTCACCGGCACCACCCAGAGCTATGGCTACGACGTCACAGGCGCCCTGGAGCGGGTCGACTACGGGCCCGGCCACAGCCGTTCGGTGACCTACGACACCCTTGGCCGCGTCGACACCGACACGGTGAAGAACAGCGCGGGCCAGCCCCTGTCCTCCGTCGACTACGGCTACGACACCGGCAACCAGCTCACCTCCAAGACCACCACCGGCACCGCCCGGCCCGGCACCAACACCTACACCTACGACGACCTCGGCCGCCTCACCTCCTGGACGGCCGAAGGCGCCACCACCGAGTACGGCTGGGACGACAGCGGCAACCGGATCAGGAACGGCACCAAGACCGCCACCTACGACGAACGCAACCGGCTGCTGTCGGACGGCGACTACACCTACGACCACACCCCCCGGGGCACACTCGCGACCCGCACCAGCTCCGGACTGACCGAGAACTACACCTTCGACGCCTTCGACCGGCTCACCCAGGCCGGGGAGTCCAACACCGCCTACACCTACGACTCCCTCGACCGGATCGCCTCCCGGGGCATCACCGACTTCACCTACGCGGGCCTGGCCCCCGACCCGGTGAAGGACCAGTCCGCCAGCTACGGCCGGGGCGCCGCCGACGAACTCCTCTCCGTCGCCGAAGGCGCGGGCCCCGCCCGGCTCACCCTCGACGACAAGCACGGCGACATCACCGGCACCCTCTCCGCCACCAACGGCGCCGCGACCACACTGGACGAGTCCGCCGCCTACGACCCCTTCGGCCAGCGCCAGGGCCTCGCCGACGTCTCCGGCAACGCGGGCTACCAGGGCGACTTCACCGACCCGGCGACCGGCCAGATCTCCATGCACGCCCGCTGGTACGACCCCGGCACCGGCACCTTCGACTCACGCGACGCCGTCCAGTACACGGCGGGCGCCTCCACCCTCGCCAACCGCTACACCTACGGCGCCGGAGCCCCCACCAACTTCACCGACCCGGACGGCAACTGGCCGTGCAGCAGTTGGAACGACTGCAAGAAGAAGGTCAAGAAAAAGGTGAAGGCGGGCCTGAAGAAGGCCGCGGAATGGGGCAACAAGGGCCTCAAGTACGCCAGCAGTGTCTGGAGCGGGGTGGTGTGGGCGGTCACGAACCCGATCGCCGCCGTCAAAGCCTCCCTCAAGGCCCTCGGCAAGGCCGCGAAATGGGTGGGGAAGAAGACCGGCATCACCGACGCGTACAACGCGGTCGTCTCCGGCACCAAGAAGCGATGGGACGACGGCACGCAGTGGCTCAAACGAAAGGCGGAGGAGGCCAAGAAAGCCGCCAGGGAGTACAAGCGCCAGATCACCAAGCGGGCCAAGGCGGCGGTCGTGACCGCCCTGAGGTCGACCTCGATCGGGAGGCATGTCCTCGCCCTCAAACCGCTGCTCGCCGCCGGAGTCGCGATCGTCAGCTCCCTCTCGGACGTGCCCGCCGCGCTCGTCGACGAGGCCCGCAACGCCGTGGCCGATATGGCGACGGCCGCCGAAGCCATCCGTGAAGCCGCGGTCCGGAAGGTCGGCGAGGTGGTGGAGAGCGTCACCGAGGCCGTGGACTGGGGCGCCGTCTGGGAGGGCACCAAGACCGGCCTCAACGTCCTCGCCGAGGTGACCGGCTACAACGACCTCAAGAGCTGCGTCACCCAGGGCGATATCGAAGCCTGCGCCTGGACCGCCGCCACCATCGCGGGAGCCCTGGCGGGCGGCGCCGGAGCGGGAGCCGTCCGCGGCGCCCGCGCGGCCCGCATGGCGAGCAAGGGCGCCTCCCACGCCGACGGCATCGCCGACGCCACCCGCGGCGGCCGCACCCTCGACCGCGTCGAAGCGGTGACGAGCTGTGTGGAGACGGCGGTGGCCGTGGCCGGGAACAGCTTCCTGCCCGGTACGAAGGTCCTGATGGCCGACGGCTCCCGCACACCCATTGAGAAGGTCCGCGAGGGCGACACAGTCCTGGCCACCGACCCGACGACGGGCAAGACCTCCCGCCAGAAGGTCACCGCCACGATCACCGGCTCCGGCGAGAAACACCTCGTCGAACTCACCCTCGACACCGACGGCCCCCGCGGCACCACCACCGGGAAACTCACCGCCACCACCGGCCACCCCTTCTGGGTCCCCTCCCTGAAGAAGTGGCTCAAGGCCGGAGAACTCAAGCCGGGCCAGTGGCTCCACACGGGCGCGGGCACCTCGGTCCAACTGGACGCGGTCCGCGCCTGGACCCAGAAGGCCGCCGTCTACAACCTGACGGTGGACCGGGCGCATACGTACTATGCGCTGGCGGGGGCGACGCCGGTCCTGGTCCACAACGCAGAGCCCTGTAGATTTCCGTGGTCGAGCGGTCGAGTTTCGGCTGCCGTTCGAGCGATTAATGAAGGCCGAACCAAGATCACGGTGGGTTCGCGCTCCGAAGCGGAGGAGATCTTCTTGGGGAGGTTCCAGGGCGACGGTTACCGAAATGCGGCCGGATTCGACGGCAAAGGCACCCGGCAGTATTTCGGTTCGAAGAGTGGAACATACCACTGGGATGATCAGCTCGGTACGGATGGTCGGGTGCTCGGGCATGGCGCTGACAACAGGGATGGCGACCTGCCGCATCTCCAGATTCACACATTTGAAGATTCAGAGTATGGCGGTTCGATCATTCGAATCTCTTGGGAGGAGTAGGGCTCATGCGTATCGAAGTCGTAAACCGCCTCGTCATGACAAGAGGTCTGGTGTCAGCGCGCCGCCAGCCCAGTACTCCGCACTTCTACGCCTGGGTTTGGGTCTCTCCGTTGAGGGAGGGCAAGTTCAGGATCTCCACGGTTGAAATCCCCAAGTCCATCGTGGATCAAGACGCTTGTTTCGGAGAAGAAGATATTGAACGTGCTCATGCGGCTACCGTTGAGACGGTCGCACAAGTCGACGCGGAGGTACGGAAGCTTGGCGTCGACCCAGAAACTCTCGACGCCCCCTGGAAGAGCGAATTCCCTCTGTAGTGAGGGATCGTTCACACGCGCAGGGTAGGGGGTGCGGTAGCCGGGCGGGGCGATGACTCACACCATCAGCTCTGTCGGTGCCCCGTCGACGCCAGCAACCCCGCCAACGCCTCCCGCGCCCCCATCAGTCCCGCGATCCGCCCGTCCAGTCCCGCCAACTGCGTTCGCAGTGTCCCCGCCGTGCACTGGTGGAAGCTCGGTCCCGGGCCTTCCACGCACGGCAGGACGTCGCGGATCACGTGCGTGGAGAGTCCGGCCGTCAGGAGGGCGCGGATATGGGCCACCACCTCGGGCGCGTCCTCGCCGTAGCGGCGGTGGCCGCTCGGGGTGCGCAGGGGGACGAGGAGGCCCTGTTCCTCGTAGTAGCGCAGGAGTCGGGGGCTGACGCCCGTCTCGCGGGCCAGGTCGCCGATCTTCATCGTCATGTGAACCCCGTCACGAACACTTGAACCTCACACCGATGTCAGATCCTACGGTGGCCCCATGGGCACCGCGCCCATCATGAGACCCAAGGACCACGACCATGAACGCATCTCTCGTCCACCGCAGCGGCGTCAACACCATCGCCACCGCCGATGACCTCGCCCCGCTCGCCTTCGCGGGCTACGCCCACTTCACCGCCATGCAGGTGCGCGAGGGGCGGGTGCGGGGGCTCGATCTGCATCTGGAGCGGTTGCGGGCCGCGTCCGTGGAGTTGTTCGGGCGGGCGGTGCCCGAGGAGGAGGTGCGGGCCGCGCTGCGGACGGCCATCGCCGCCGGGCCCGCCGATGTCTCGCTGCTCGCCACGGTCTACTCACCGGCGGGGGAGTTCACCGTCGCCGGGCCGGAGGTGGCGCCCGAACTCCTGGTGCGGACCGGCCCGCCCAGTGACGGTCCGGACGGGCCGCTGGACCTCGCCGTGGTGGAGCACGAACGGACGCTCGCGCAGATCAAGCACGTCGGCGAGGTGGCCAAGACCTACTACCTGCGTCAGGCGGTCGCGGACGGATTCGACGACGCGGCCTTCCTGGACCGGAAGGGCCGGTTCAGTGAGGCGTCGATCTGGAACCTGGCCTTCTGGGACGGGGAGTCCGTGATCTGGCCCGAGGCGGACATGCTCCTCGGCACGATGATGGGGACCGTGCGCCGCCAGCTCGACCGCCTCGGCGTTCCCCAGCTCTCGCGGGAGGTCACGCCCGCCGACGTACCCGCGCTGGCCGGTGCGGTGGTGCTGAACTCCTGGACCCCCGGCGTCCCGGTGTCGCGCATCGGGGACGTACGGCTGCCGGAGGCGCCGTCCTTCGTGGAACTGCTGCACCGGGCCCACCGGTCCGAGCCGCTGGTGGCCCCCTGAATC
>NZ_JBHVHF010000451.1:0-4652 GCF_042800315.1 Streptomyces sp. NPDC057638 | reverse complement strand
GTGGCGCGACCTAGCGCCGCCGGCCGCTGCCGTCCAGCAGTACGCGTGCCACCAGCGCCGGGTCGTCGCTCATGGGCACATGCCCGCAGCGCGGCAGCCGGATCAGCCGGGCGCCGGGAATGATGTGCTTGGCCCGGACCCCCTGACGCCGTGGCAGCAGCAGATCCCTGGTTCCCCAGGCGATGGTGACCGGCACGTCCGGCACATCGTCGGTGAAGCGGACCGTGCGTCCGGCGGCCAGGGTGGACTCGAAGCCGGTCGCCTCCCGCAGCGCGAGGGTCTCGGCGAGGACCGCGTCGGGTGAGCGCCGAGCGGGCCGTGCGTAGATGATCCCGGTCAGCACCGCCCGTCCGGCGGCCGAGCGGGAGAGCCGTTCGATCATCGGCAGCGGCGTCGAGAGTGACGCCTTGCGCAGCGCGCCGAGCAGGGCGAGGGCGTACCGCAGCTCGCCCTCGGTCCAGAAGCCGCCAGGGGAGAGCGCGGTGGCCGACCGGACGAGCTTGCCCCGGGCCAGTTCCAGCGCGAGCAGCCCGCCGAGGGAGTTCCCGGCGACATGGGGGCGCTCGATCTCCAGCGCCTCGCACAGTCCGCTCAGTACGGCCGCGACGCTCTCCAGGCCGTAGGGCACCTCCCGGGGCAGCGGCGGGGAGATCCCGAACCCGGGCAGGTCCACGGCGATCACGTCGCGCTCCCCGGCCAGCAGCCGGATCACGGGGTCCCACGCCTGACGGTGGTGGCCGATCCCGTGGAGCAGCAGCAGGGGGTCCCCCGCCCCGGTCCGCTCGTACGAGAGCGATACCGTCTGGGCACCGCCGGGCGTCGGTGCGGAGAACGAAATCATCGAGGCCATGTCTGCGCTCCCTGGAGTCGGCCCGCGCGGAGCGCGGTAGACGGCATGTCAGTAACAATTACCGCTCGGTAGCTTGTAGTTCAAGGGGCGGAACGGGTCCCACCGCCCCCCGAGACGCCCAGTCGGACGGCTAGTTCCAGCCGCCGTGACGCGAGACGCACCGGTCCCGCCTGGACACCGCGTGCCACGTCGGTTGGGATGGAGAGGTGGCAACCGACATCCTGACCGACGTCTTCGAAGAGCACCGGCCCACCCTGGCGGCCGTGGCTTACCGCATGCTCGGCCGCGTGGCCGACGCCGAGGACGTGGTCCAGGACGCCTGGTTGCGCTGGACCGCGCAGGAACGGGACGAGGTCGCCGAGCCACGGGCCTACCTCGTCCGGATCACCACACGCCTCGCCGTCGACCGACTGCGACAGATCCAGTCGCGACGCGAGTCCTACATCGGCCCCTGGCTGCCCGAGCCGGTCCTCACCGACCTCGGCGACAGTGGCCCCGGCGACCTGGCTGACCACGCCGTTCTCGCCGAATCCATCTCCATCGCCGTGCTGGTCGTCCTGGAGTCCCTCTCCCCGCTGGAGCGCGCCGTCTTCGTCCTGCGCGAGGCGTTCGGCTATCCATACGGGGAGATCGCGCCGATCCTCGACCGTTCGCCGGCCGCCGTGCGTCAGCTGGCCGGGCGGGCGCGGCGCCATGTCGAGGAGCGCAAGCCGCGCTATGACGTCGACCCGGATGAGTGTCGGGACCTGACGGAACGCTTCATCGCGGCCGCCACCGGCGGCGACCTGGCGGAACTGCTCTCGCTGCTGGCGCCCGAAGCGCGCTTCGTCGGGGACGGCGGGGGCAAGGCCCAGGCCCCGCCACGGGTACTGGAGGGCGCGGACAAGATCGCCCGCTTCCTCGCCGCGGTCTCCGGGAACTCCAGGGGGCTGGAGCGACGTATCGTCGAAGTCAACGGCGGCCTGGGCTTTGTGGCCCTGGCCGACGGGAAGCCGGACAGCGTCGTCCAGCTCGGTATCGCCGAGGGGCGTATTCACTGCGTCTATGTCGTACGCAATCCGGACAAACTTTCCGGGGTGGCGACTGTGTGACGGCGTGTCCTCCACGTCAGCGTCACCGTCCGGGGTCTCATGGGCGGCGAGAGACGGCGGGAGGCCGCGGGTGGCGACGAGGCCACACGACCCTCAAGGGTGCTAACGGCCTGTGAACGCTTGGCGAAGCGAGTCGACTTCCCTGGAGGGCGACCGCAGGATTGGTCTTGACCAAGGTGAGACACCGTCCTATGGTCGGCTGAGATAGTGCAGGAACCTTTAATAAACAAGGGCACGGAAAACCGCCGCTGAGACGGCGAAATGCGGAGGATCAGGGTGGGGACCACGCAGCTCGAATCAGTGCCGGAACCGAAGTACTGGCACCTCAAGACCGTGATCGGAGAAGCGCTCGACTCGGATTTCGCCGTCGGGGAGATCCTGCCGAACGAACGGGACCTCGCGGCCCGCTTCGGCGTCGCCCGCGCCACGCTCCGGCAAGCGCTCGAACAACTGGAACTGGAAGGGCGGCTTCAGCGCCGCCGCGGTGTCGGCACGACCGTCGCACCGCCCCGCATGGGAGTGGACGTCTCGACGACCCAGCACGCCTGGCCCGGCTCGGCCCAGGACGCCTGGCAGCCGATCGACTGCGTCACCTCGGTGCCGCCACCGGCGGTGGCCCGGGTGCTGGAGACCGCTCCCCACGAGGAGACCTACACGCTGCGCAGACTGCGTGTCAGCCATGGCCAGCCGGTGGCGGCCGAACTGCTCTACGTACCCGCGGCCTCCGTGCCCGAGCTGTCGGCCATAGACGCTCCGTCGGGCCCGGCACGGGCGCGCTCGGTGCTGCGCGAGCTCCAGCGGCTCGACCTGGAGGGTCAGGACCGCGCCGTGGAGCTGGGCTCGGCGCGGGCCGACGACGCCAAGGAGCTGGACCGGCTCCCCGGCGCGCCGGTGCTGCTGGTGACCACGCGGTACTTCGCGCGGGGCCGGACGGCGGCGGTCACCGTCGCCACCTACCGCGCGGACACCTGCCGTCTCACCTTCGGTGACGGCGGCGACGTCCGCATCAGCCACCACGGCGAGGAGCGCCGCGCCTCCTGATCTCCGGCCGCCTCCGCCCCAGGGACGGGCAGGTCTCCTGGGCGGAGCGGCGGAGGTCCGTCACGGTTCTTTTCGGCCGCTCGCGTCCATGGTGGGCCGAGCGGCTCGTGATGGGTGGGGTCCACGTGGTCGGCGGCGGCTCACGGGTCGCCGCCCTGGCACGCAGTGACATGGCCCGGGGCCGACCTTTGAGCGGCTATTCTCCCCCGGGCACCGCCCGGGGGAGCCCTCCGGGGCGCTGGACGCGCCCCTTTGGCTCATGGCCGAGTCCGAGGTCGGCACCGGGTCATGTGGCGTTTCCCGTCACTCCGTGCCCATGGTTCCGGCTGCTGACGGGTGCGCGGCCCCGGGCCTTCCGCGGGCCGTCAGCGGGGCAGGACGCCGTGCGGGGCGTCGCGGGCCGGGCCGCGCTGCTAGCGGGCCGGGGAGACCGTGCCCTCCACCGCGAAGAGTTCCTTCTCCACATGGTCAAGCGCCAGCCGCAGCGCGCCCGTGGCCACCGCCGCCTCGCCCAGCAGGGAGAGCGTCACCCGGGGCGGGCGCAGGCAGTAGCGGGCCAGTTCGCCGCGGAGGGGGTCCAGCACGCCGTCCAGGCCCGCCGCCCAGCCGCCCACGACCACCAGTTCGGGATCGAGCGCCAGCACCAGGGCCGCCACATCGTGGACCAGCCGTCGCATAAAGCGGTCGACCACCGCCTGGGCCCGGCTGTCGCCCTGCCGGGCCAGGGCGAAGACCTGGGCCACCGCCTGCTCGTCCAGCGGCCGCAACGGCTCGTCGGTGGTGGAGAACAGCTCCTGGGGGGAGACCTCGCGACCCAGCAGGTGCAGCGCCCCGATCTCCCCGGCCGCGCCGCCGAAGCCCCGGTGCAGCCGTCCGCCGATCAGGGAGCCCGCGCCCGGGCTCAGCCCGGCCAGCACGAACACGACGTCGTCGGAGTCGGTGGCGGCGCCCTTCCAGTGCTCGGCCATGGCCGCCGCGTTGGCGTCGTTCTCCACCAGGACGGGGCAGCGGAAGGAGCGCTGGAGCCGCTGCCCCAGCGGCAGCCCGGTCCAGCCCGGCAGGGCGACCCCCAGCCGTACCGTCCCGTCCGCCTCGACGATCCCCGGGGAGCCCACGCCGACCGCCCACAGGCTGGTGCGGGGGATCCCGGTGCGCCGCAGGACGTCGGCGATCACCAGGCGGACCCGTTCCAGCCGGTCGTCGGCGGAGGCGGTGTTGGAGACCTCACGGGAACTGGCGCCGATGATCCGTCCGTCCAGTCCGGAGACCAGGGCGGCCACCCGGTGCATACCGATCTCGACGCCGAGCAGATAGCCCGCCTCGACCCGGAACCGGAAGCGACGGGCCGGGCGTCCCTGCCGTCGGGTACCGCCCTCCTCGGGCTGGGACTCGACCACGAGTCCCGACTCGATCAACCCCTCGATCACACCCTCGACCGTGGGCCGTGACAGGCCCGTGGCCCGGGTCAGATCCGTGAGCGTGGGGGAACCGGCGCCCCGCAGCGCATGCAGTACCACCGCGGAGTTGATCCGCCGCAGCAGCGACGGGTCCCCGCCGGTCAGCCGCCCCACCATGTGTCCTTCCAGCTCTCGCGCCCGCAGTTCGGCCGCGCGTGTGTCTGCCGGATCGTACTCGCTGCCCGTGTGGCGCGCACGGTCGCCCGGGATCCC
>NZ_JBHVHF010000450.1:0-4652 GCF_042800315.1 Streptomyces sp. NPDC057638 | reverse complement strand
GTTCCCGGTGGGGCCCTTCGACATCGTGCCCGGTGAGGCACTGGCGGAGGATACGAGATTCGAACTCGTGAGGGGTTGCCCCCAACACGCTTTCCAAATGTTCGTCTGGCTGTTCAAAGATGGTCACGGACGTCCTGACCGGTGGCGATGCGGTTCGCTCGGCCGGTTGCGGACTGTGCTGGACCAGGATGAACGCAACCGAAATTGCAACCGGTCGAGTGGTGTTCCTGCCACGAGCCCCGGCAGTGCGACGAGGCTGCCTCAAGCCTTCATCCCGCCGCTTGCCGGAATCGCAGGTCGCGCCAGCCGAACGCAGGCTGTCCGTGACCAGTTCCGAGCACCGCGTCAGAGCCCGACCAAACTCCGGGTACTCGCCAAGCGGCCGCCGGTGAACGACGCCAAACCTTGACACTCACCTCATATCTTGGCTCCCAAGAGGCCGACGACTTCGTATCACCAGCGCGTGGCAATGCTGCCGATGCCACGCGACTTCGCCTCGGCGTTGAGGGACCTGCTCTCGCGCTTGCTGCCGAAGTCGGTCGGGCGCAGCGCCTTGTCCCTCGTGAATGGGTGCGCTTGCTCCGGCGGGAGAATCGACCTGTTCTCTTACCCGATCGACCTTGTGTCGTCACTTCCAAGCCACTTGTCACTGATGTTGATGGCTGGCTGAATAACTTCCGGGTAACGATCTGGAGGGTACTCCTGCTGAATCTCCTTGCCAGTTCGTCGATCCTTGATAATCTTTACGCCAGCCGCCTTCATTTTTTTCAGGGTACCAATAGATTCACCTGATACAAGAGCGTTGAACGCTTTGATGGCCTGGGCCGACTGCTGAACGCTGTCCCTGCTCACAACCCCGCGGTTCACATTGATCATGGTGTTCGTGTACAGGGAGCGAGGGTCTCGCCCGACAAATTCGCGGCTGGTCTCACCGATGCCGTCGAAGAACAGGTCGGCGATACTCTCAGGCCATACTTCTGTAATGATCGTGCGCGCGACAATCAATCCCGTTGCGCTGGAGTGACATTGCTTTCCCTTGCTGACTAGGCGGACGATGCGGCCCTCGTCGACTGGCCACCTTGGAACCAAATCCTGTACGTGTTCGGCGGTCAGCCGTCCGCTGCTCCACCTCATCCAGTGCAGGCCCGCAGCGCGGTTTGCAATGATTTTAAGAGCGGCTGCATAGACGTTGGCGTTGCTCTGCCTCATCTCCGTGATCTGTGCGACGAAGTCGCCGGCTGCACGGACGCGACCGCCGTCAATCGCGGCAAAGGTGTCCGGGCTGAGGTTGTACGTGACCTGCGCAGTCACTGTAACGCCGGTCTCGATAATGGCGGCGGCTCGGTGCTGTCCGTCAATGAGGCAGCCATGTGAGTCCAGAGCGAAGCCTTGGTGGGTAGTGCGAAACTGATCATTTCGCAGAATGCTCTTAAACTTGTCTACATTGGAGCGCTTCAAGGGGACGCGGTTGCATGTCCTCTTTTCCATCCAACTCGAACACTTGCCGGGTGTAACTTCGGTGATCTCGGTGTATGCGCGCGGATTCTCGCTGTCTTCCTCGGTCACGTTCTGCCCTGTCCTCGCTTTGTTTCGATGTCTCGGGGGTCGAGGGTGGCGCGCCTGCGCGTCTCGATCACTCGCTAGAGATGCTAGGTCGGAGAGTCTTCGGGTTGCATGCATTGTTCCATTGCAGAGGTAAGTGACTGATTAATTGGAGATTGAGAACGATGTGGATCGTCTTTGACCATTTTTGTGCGATGGCTTGAGTCCTAGGATGGGGGTGCCGCCCAGCAGCCGTCTGCACGTGACCTGGTCCTCTGCGCCATGCGATCCGTGTGCGTGTGTGTGTTCGCAGCTGAGGACCTGCGCGGCCAGCACCTGACAGCGACTAGAGCCGCGGAACCCGCCGTATGCGTGATGGTGCTGAGTTCTCCACTCCGGCCGAGGTGTCGGGCTCTTGAGGGGGCATTCCAGGTATGCCGTGACCTGGGCGTCAGCAGTTGCCTCACATCGTCATGACCCATCCCTGGCCCGTGCTCAGCGTCCCACTGGTCAGCTTGGCGGCCGAGCGGCTGCGCACGGTGGTCCCGCATTTCCTCCGTCCTGCAGCGAGGCCCGCGCGGTTGAGCGGTCAGGCTTCTCACCCGGCTCCGCCTTCTCCATCCCGACGCCAGAGGCGCCGGTCAGGACCTGGTTGTGAACCAAGCCGACAGTATTCACACCTGCAGTGCTCCAAGGCGATCAGCTACGCTGCGAGACTGTTGGAATGCCCTGGTCTGATGTCGACCTCGGCAACGAGTGTCTGATAACTGCGCCGGAACCGTCTGTGCCCCAGGTACAAGCAGGGTGCGTGGATGCCTCAACGTGCGGCCGGGCGGGAACGGGATTGCCCGGACAAGGTGCAAGTCCAGCGCGAGACCAGGAATATCAAGTCACGTTCCGAGCGGGCCGCCGCACCCGTGCCCCTGCCGGGCCCGCTGGTCGCCATGCTCCGTGCCCACCGCGAGACGCAAGAGCGCGAACGCAAGGCGACCGGCGACCTGTGGGCCGAGTCGGACTACAGGTTCACCAAGCCGCTCGGTGGCCTGCTGAGCCCGAACGCGGACTATCACGACTAAGACGCCACTTCATTTGCGTGATCTTGCGGCAGTCTGGGGTGATGGCTGCTGCGCTTGTCGAACGGTTGGCGCCTGAAGACCTGTGGGAGTTGTTCCAGTGGGTGGTGCCGCCGGCCCCGCAGCGTCCGCAGGGCGGTGGGCATTGCCGTCGAGGGGATCACGAGGTGCTGGCCGCGATCATCTTCGTGGCCACCTCGGGCTGTACCTGGAACCAGCTTTCGCCGGGGTTCGGGCTGTCAGGGGTGACGGCCTTCCGCCGGTTCTCCGAGTGGACCGAGGCCAGGGTGTGGGCCAAGCTCCACCGCCTGGTCCTGGACGAACTCGGAGCACGGGGTGACCTGGAATGGTCACGGTGCGCGATCGACTCCGTCAGCGTCCGGGCCCTCAAAGGGGGCGGCTGACGGGGCCGAATCCGACCGACCGGGGCAGGAACGGATCGAAAATCCACCTCATCGTCGACCGCCGGGGCCTGCCCTTGTCGGTTGGCATCCCGCCCGTCCGATCACGTCGCGGCCCGCGGCGTCGGCGGCCCGGCAAGCCGCATGGCGACAAGGGACACGACTACCGCCACCTGCGGCGATGGCTCGCCTCCCGAGGCATCCGGCACCGCCCTGCCCGCAAGAGCGTCGAGTCATCCCGGCGCCTGGGCCGTCATCGCCGGGTCGTGGAGCGGACCGCTTCGTGGCTGTCCGGATGCCGACGCCTCCACCGCCGCTATGAGCGCAAGCCGGAACACTTCCTCGCCTTCACTGCCATCGCCGCGACCCTCATATGTCATCGCAGACTCACCAAATGAAATGGCGTTTAGAAGCGGCTGATCGAAGCCACGAAGGTGCGGGACGGCCAGCTGCACGCTGCCCGGCACCCGACCGCCACCATTGTCATGCTGCTTGGTGTCCCAGCCCGCGTCACCGACCAGATCATGGGTGGGAACCGGGAACGTCCGCGAGCATGCGGGCGCGGTACCTGCATGTCGGACGCCATGCTCAAGGACGTGGCCCGGAGGACCGCCGGAGCCATCTAATGCCTGTCTGACAATTGATCATCTGGCTGGTTCGCGGAGCCAGATGATCAGTGAGGCCAGGACGACTCCAGCGCGGTAACGGTCGGCGAGCTTGTCGAAGGGTGGAGACAGCGCGGAACTGCTTCAGGCGTGCGAAGCAGCGTTCGACCACGTTTCGGTCGCGGTAGAGGGCGCGGTCGAATACGGGTGGCCGACCGCCGAGGGCCCCGCGCCGTCGGGGGGTGTCCGCCTGGTCGCGGTGTTCGGGATCGTGACGGCGATGCCGCGGCACCGCAGCAGGTGACGGATCGCCCGGCTGGAGTAGGCCTTGTCGCCCAGCACGCGCTCCGGCGTCGTGCGGGGGCCGCCCGAGACGGCACGCGGGACACGGATCCCGCCGAGGACCTGGCCGAACGCCGTGGCGTCGTTGACGTTGCCGGGCGTGAGCACGATCGACAGCGGCAGGCCGCGGCCGTCGACAGACAGGTGGACCTTGGTGGTCAGTCCTCCCCGGGACCGGCCGAGGGCCTGGCGCGTCTGCGAGCGGCCCGGATCTTCCGGTTCGTCCCCGTCCGCGGCCCCTTCTTGCGGGCGCCGGTCGCGTGCTGGTGGGCCCGGTTGACTGTGGAGTCCACGGCAACCGTCCACTCCACCCGGCCCACCGCATCGTCGCGGACCTGGACATGCTCCAGCAGCTTCGCCCAGGTCTCGTCCGTTCCCCAGCGGGCGAACCGCTCGTAGGCGGTCTGCCAGGGCCCGTACCGCTCGGGCAGGTCACGCCACGGAGCCCCGGTCCGCAGCCGCCACAACACTCCGTTGACCACCTGCCGGTGATCACGCCACGGACGACAACGCCCGTGCACCTGCGGCAACAAGGGCTCTATCCGCCCCCACGCTACGTCCGTCAACTCTCCTCGACCTGCCACAAGATCAATTATTAGACAGGCCTTAGGGGCCCCGGAGCCCCCGTTGTGGACAAGAACCAGGATAGCGAGGGCTGGGACACGTCGAAGGGCCCCACCGTTTCCGGT
>NZ_JBHVHF010000449.1:0-4798 GCF_042800315.1 Streptomyces sp. NPDC057638 | reverse complement strand
GGGCACCCCTCATGTCCTGTGCCGGAGGTGATGTCGCGTCATACCGGCGCACCTGGTGGTGTGACGCGGGGGAACCGTTCCCGACGCGGCGGCGGCCCGGGGCGTGGTCTCGGCCCCGACGGGCGCCAGGGCACCGGTCGGGGGTGGCCGGATCTGGTCGGATCTGGTCGGGATCACCCGGTGATCGGGACCGGGAGGACTCCCGGCGGTGACGGCCCCACGGCGCCGCCACGGCACGGCCGCCCGGAGACCGGCGGCCCGCCGTGGGACCGTCGGCGTCCGCGGGCGCGTGTCCGCGTGCGGATGTCCGTGGATGTCCGCGGGTGCGTGTCCGCGGGCGGGCGTCAGCCGGTCGGCGGATCCTCATCCGGGGTGTCCCGCGCGGGAGCGTCGGCGTCGGTGCCGCCTGAGCCGGTCCCGGTGCCGGAGCCACTCCCGGTGCCGGTGTCCGTACCGGCATCGCTGTCGGATCGTTCCGCCTGGGACGGCTCATCCGACGGGGACCCGGACGGCCCGCTCTCCCGCTCCGCCGTCTCCTCGGATGGTTCCCGCGCCGCCTCGGGCTCCGCCTCACGGGGTGTGTCGTCGACCCCGGCGTCCGCGTCCCCGGATGCCTCCGCCGGAAGGCCGTCCGGTTCCGCGACGCCCGCCGGAGCATCCTCGGCCGCGTCCTCCTGCGGCCCCTCCCGCTCCGCGTAGGACGCCTTCGAGGGGCGCCCGGCCGGACCGGTCTCGCGGGCGTCGCGCAGATAGGAGCCGCCGCCGTCGCCGCTCTCGGTCGCCACCCCGGGGCCCGTACTCGTCCCCGTCCCCGGACCGCCGTCGCGGCGCCGCAGATAGCGCTCGAACTCACGGGCGATGGCCTCGCCGGACGCCTCGGGCAGCTCGGCGGTGTCCCGGGCCTCCTCCAGCGTCTGGACGTACTCGGCGACCTCGCTGTCCTCGGCGGCCAGTTGGTCCACGCCGAGCTGCCAGGCGCGGGCGTCCTCGGGCAGTTCACCCTGCGGGATACGCAGCCCGATCAGGTCCTCAAGACGGTTCAGCAGCGCCAGTGTGGCCTTGGGGTTGGGCGGCTGGGAGACGTAGTGCGGCACCGCCGCCCACAGGCTCACGGCGGGCACGCCCGCGTGGGTGCACGCCTCCTGGAGGATGCCGACGATGCCCGTCGGGCCCTCGTACCGCGTCTCCTCCAGGTCCATGGTCCGCGCCAGGTCCGGGTCCGAGGTGATCCCGCTGACCGGCACCGGACGGGTGTGGGGGGTGTCGCCGAGGAGCGCGCCCAGGATCACCACCATCTCGACGCCGAGTTCATGGGCGAAGCCCAGCAGCTCGTTGCAGAAGGAGCGCCAGCGCATCGACGGCTCTATGCCGCGCACCAGCACCAGGTCGCGTGGCTTGTCGCCGCCGACGCGCACCACGGAGAGCCGGGTGGTGGGCCAGGTGATCTTCCGTACTCCGCCGTCCAGCCACACCGTGGGCCGGTTCACCTGGAAGTCGTAGTAGTCCTCGGCGTCGAGCGCCGCGAACACCTCGCCCTTCCACTCCCGCTCCAGGTGCGCGACCGCGGTGGAGGCGGCGTCGCCGGCGTCGTTCCAGCCCTCGAACGCGGCCACCATGACCGGGTCGATGAGCTCGGGCACACCGTCGAGCTCGATCACCCAGTGCCTCCTTCCGAAGTTCTCTCGCTTACGCCCCAACCTTACGGGTTACGGGGAGCCCCGCCGCAGCCCTCCCGCACGGGTGGGTGAACTTCGGCGAGACAGCCCCGCACGGGCCGCATACCCCTGATGACTCAGGATTCATCCGAGCTGTGGCCGGGATTCTCCGGCACTTCTCTGGACGGTTCCGTGGGATCGGCGCTATACATCGGATGACCAAGAGGTCCGATGTTCATTCATCCGATGTTCGGGACGCTGGGGTGAGCGCGTGAACGAGACCATCACCGGGTTCGAGGTCCACGACATCCGCTTCCCCACGTCACGGACGCTCGACGGCTCCGACGCGATGAATCCGGACCCCGACTACTCCGCCGCCTACGTGGTGGTGCGTACCGACACGGGCGCGGAGGGACACGGACTCTGCTTCACCATCGGCCGGGGCAACGACGTGGCCGCCGCCGCCATCGAGGCGCTGCGCCCCTTCGTTGTCGGCACCCCGGCGCCGCTCGGGCCCGCGGGACTGGCGGCGCTGCACACCGCCCTCACCCAGGACTCCCAACTCCGCTGGCTGGGACCCGAGAAGGGGGTCACCCACATGGCGGCCGGGGCGGTCATCAACGCCGCCTGGGACCTGGCGGCACGGCGGGCGGGCCTGCCGGTCTGGGAGTTCCTCGCCGCGATGACCCCCGAAGAGCTGGTCTCCCTGGTCGACTTCCGCTATCTGACGGATGTGCTCACCCGGGACGAGGCACTGGGGATCCTGCGCGCCGCGGCGCCCGGCCGCGCCGAGCGGGCCGCGCTGCTGCGGGAGCGCGGCTATCCCGCCTACACCACCTCACCCGGCTGGCTCGGCTACAGCGACGAGAAGCTGGTGCGGCTCGCCAGGGAGGCCGTCGCCGACGGCTTCACCCAGATCAAGCTGAAGGTCGGCGGCGACCTCGGCGACGACGTCCGCAGGATGCGGCTGGCACGGGCCGCCGTCGGCCCCTCGGTGCGGATCGCGGTCGACGCCAACCAGCGGTGGGACGTCGCCGACGCGGTGCGCTGGATGACCGCCCTCGCCCCGTACCGCCCGTACTGGATCGAGGAGCCCACCAGCCCCGACGACATCCTCGGCCACGCGGCCGTACGGGCGGGGCAGCCGGTCAAGGTGGCCACCGGGGAGCACGCCGCCAACCGGGTGGTGTTCAAACAGCTCCTCCAGGCGGGAGCGGTGGACTTCGTCCAGATCGACGCCGCGCGGGTGGCCGGGGTCAACGAGAACCTGGCGATCCTGCTGCTCGCCGCCAAGTACCGGGCCCCGGTCTGTCCGCACGCGGGCGGGGTGGGGCTGTGCGAACTGGTGCAGCATCTGGCGATGTTCGACTATGTCGCCGTCTCCGGGAGCCTGGACGGCCGGGTGATCGAGTACGTCGACCATCTCCACGAGCACTTCTGCGATCCCGCCGTGATCATCTCCGGACGGTACGCCGCCCCCCGCGCGCCCGGTTTCTCGGCGCGGATGCGGCCCGAGTCGCTCGCGGCCCACCGCTATCCCGAGGGGCCCGTCTGGCGGTCCCGGAGCACCGAGGAGATCACCTCATGAAGGCGGCGACGGCGTACACGGCGGGCGCGGGCGGTACGTTCGCGGGGATGGGCGCCCTCGTCACCGGCGGCGGCTCCGGGATCGGCGCGGCCGTGACCGCCCTGCTGCTGGCGGAGGGAGCCCGGGTCGCCGTCCTGGACCGGGACACCTCGGACGTCCCGGCCGCGGCGCTCGCCCTCACCGCCGACGTCACCGACGACACGGCGGTGCGCCGGGCCGTCGACCTGGCGGCGGCCGCGTTCGGCGCCCTGCACACCGTCGTCTCCAACGCGGGCGTCGGAGCCGTCGGGACCGTCGCCGACAACTCCGACGACGAGTGGCGCCATGTCCTCGACATCAATGTGCTCGGCATGGTCCGGGTCGCCCGGCACGCGCTGCCCCATCTGCGCGCCGCCGCCGCCGGCCGGCCCGGCGCCGTCTCGATCACCCATACCTGCTCGATCGCGGCCACCGCCGGGCTGCCCCAGCGGGCCCTCTACAGCGCCAGCAAGGGCGCGGTCCTCTCCCTCACCCTCGCCATGGCCGCCGATCACGTCCGTGAAGGGGTGCGGGTCAACTGCGTCAACCCCGGCACCGCCGACACGCCCTGGGTCGGCCGGCTGCTGGAGCGGGCCGATGACCCCGCGGCCGAGCGGGCCGCGCTCCAGGCGCGTCAGCCGATGGGACGGCTGGTGACGGCCGGGGAGGTCGCGGCCGCCGTCGGCTATCTCGCCAGCCCGGCGGCGGCCGCCGTCACCGGGACCGCGCTCGCGGTCGACGGGGGCATGCAGGGGCTGCGGCCCCGCCCGCCGCGCTGACTCCGCGCGCCCAGGGCCCTCAGAGCGTGGCGCGCAGCCACTGCTCCACGCTGGCCACATGGACCGTCGCCCAGGAGCGCGCCGCCTCCGCGTCCCGGTCCCGCAGCGCCCCCAGGATCGCCCGGTGCTCCTGGAGGGTCCGGCTCACCGCGTCCTCCTGGGTGAGCCCGCGCCAGATCCGGGCCCGGGTGGTGGGGCCCGACAGCCCTTCCAGCAGTGAGCAGAGTACGGAGTTCCCCGAGGCGCGCACGATCCGCTGGTGGAACTCCAGGTCCGCCGCGACCAGCGACTCCACCGAGGGCGTGGCCCCCAGCGCGTCCATGCGCGCGGCCAGTTCGTCCAGTTCGGCCTCGTCGATCCGGCCGGCGGCCATCGCGGTGGCGGCGGGCTCCAGAATCCTGCGTACCGCCAGGAACTCCAGCACGGTGTCATCGCGGTGGAAGTCCACCACGAAGCTCAGCGCCTCCAACAGCAGCTGGGGATCGAGGCTGGTGACGTAGGTTCCGTCGCCCTGCCGGACGTCGAGGATCCGGATCAGTGAGAGCGCCCGGACCGCCTCCCGCAGCGAGTTGCGCGAGAGCCCCAGCTCGGTGGCGAGTTCGCTCTCCTTGGGCAGCCGGTCACCGGGCCGCAGCGCCCCGGAGACGATCATTCCCTTGATCCGCTCGATCGCCTCGTCGGTGACTGCCATCCCGGCCCCCTGATCCCGGCCCATACATCGGATGTGTGAGCGTACAACGAGGGCGGCTCCACCGGAG
>NZ_JBHVHF010000448.1:0-4799 GCF_042800315.1 Streptomyces sp. NPDC057638 | reverse complement strand
GCCCGGGACGGCCGTGTCCCGGACACCGGGCCCGTACCGCGCACGCGGTGCGTTCTTCTCCTCCGGGGCGCTGGTGGGGGCACCCCCGGGCGAAGCCTGGGGGAGAAGAACGCTCATACGGACCCGGTCCCGCGCCGCACCGGCTACCAGGCCACCGGCAGGCTCACGATCCCGTTGGTGAGCCGGTCCTGGTGCCACCGGAGCTCCGAGGGGTCCACCGCCAGCCGCAGCCCCGGGAAGCGCCGCAGCAGACGGGCGAGGACCACCTCCACCTCGATCCGCGCCAACGCCGCGCCCAGGCAGGCGTGCGGACCGTGGCCGAAGGCGATATGGCCCGCCGGTTCCCGGTGGATGTCGAACCGGTCGGGGTCGGTGAACCGGGCCGTGTCGCGGTTGCCGTGGTACGGCAGCGGCATCACGCCCTCGCCCTCGCGTATCCGCACCCCGCCCAGCTCCAGATCGCCCCGGGCCATCAGGATCAGGAAGAAGATGCCGACGGGTTGGAAGCGCAGGATCTCCTCCACCGCCGTGCGCATCAGGGCGGGATCGGCGCGCAGCGCCGCGAGCTGTCCGGGGTGCTGGAGCAGCCGCAGCACCCCGCCCGCGATCAGGCCCACCGTGGTCTCGTAGCCGCCGATGATGATGGTCTGCGCCATCTGGACGATCTCGATGTCGGAGAGGCGGTCCCCGCCCTCCTCGGCGGTCAGCCAGCCGCTGAGGACGTCATCGCCGGGGTGGGCCCGCCGCTCGCGCACCAGCGCGCCGAGATAGCCCTGGAGTTCCGCGCGGGCCGCGTCCAGTTCGTCCGCGCTGACCCCGACGACGGTGACGATGGTGGTGGCCCACCGGGCGAACCGGTCGCGGTCCTCCGCCGGGACGCCGAACAGTTCCGTGATCACCGTCATCGGCAGCGGATAGGTGAGGTTCCCGACCAAGTCGGCTCCGGGGCCGAGCGCTTCGAGCCGGTCGAGCAGACCGTCGGTCAGCTCCTGGACCCGGTCCCGGATGCCGGAGACCCGGCGCGGGGTGAACGGCCGGGCCGCCAGCTTGCGCAGCTGGGTATGGGCCGCGCCGTCCATCTGGAGGGTGCGGCGGCCGGGGCGGTAGCCGCCGATGGGGCCCGCGCTGCCGACCTGGGGGTCTCCGGTCGTCACATCGCGGGAGAGCAGCGGATGGGACAGGGCCCGCTTCACCTCGTCATAGCCGGTGACCAGCCAGACCGGATCCCCGCTGGGGAGCCGCACCCGCGTGACGGGGTCCTTCGGGACGGGCAGGGGGTCTCCGGTGAAGGGGTGGGCGGGGTAGCGGGGGATCGTCTCCTGCATGGAGTCTCCTTCTCCTCACTCCGGAGGCACGGTCCGCGCGCCGGGGGAGTTCAGACCCGCGCGCGAACTGGCGCACCCGGCCCTGGAGAACGGCCGGACCTCCCCATGAGCCTCCGTCCAGGTCCAACCGGTCAGACCCGGACGATCGCCGCCAACCCGGCGCCCGGCCCGTGTCCGGGGCACGGGCGGCGCCGTACCGTGATCGCAGCGGAGGCTGAGGAGGCGACCGGTGCGTGTGTGGACCACCCTCATCGACGGTGAGACCGTGGAACTGCCGATGACGATCGCGGGCGTACGGGCCCGGCTGCCGGAGTCGGAGTACGCGGAGTTCGACGCCGAGATGGCCCGGACCCCGGGCCCGCGGATCGCGCAGATCCTCGCCACCTGGGCGCTTCCGGCGGTGGCGTGGGAGCGGATCGACCCCGCCGTCCGGCGGCTGAAGGCCGGGGAGTACGTGGGGGAGCCCGCCGACGAGCGGGCGGTGGGTCCCACGGGCCTGGCCCGGGTGCGCTACACGGAGCAGGTGCGCAGCACGCTGGACCGGATGCCCGCGCCGGAGCGGGCGGAGGCCGAGACGGCCATCGGCGCGCTCGCCCACGACCCGGACGGATACGGGTCGGCGCGCAGCGGCGGCCAGGACGACCGGCGGTCGGTGACGGTGGCGGGATGTGTCCTCGTCTACTACGTGAGCCGCGCCGACTCCGTGATCACCGTGCTGCATATCGTCGTCTGACCGCCGCGGTGGCCCGCCCGTGGGGGGCGGGCCACACCGGGTCAGGACAGGGACAGGGTGAGCGGGCCCTGTCCTGACCCGGCCGGGCGGACGGGCGGGAGCAGCGACGAGGGGACCCGGAAGACCCGGCCGGGCGCCGCGGGCCACGGCAGCGTCCGGCGCGCGACCACCCGCCCCTCCTGGCGCACCGTCACCCGGGGCAGCCGGACATAGCGGTCGCTCCAGAGCAGCAGCCGCCCCCTCGGCGGAGCCGGATCCCCCGGCCGCAGCAGCCCCGGCGCCACCCAGCGCAACCCGTCCCCGGCCAGCAGCCGCACCCCGGGCGCCGGGTCGTCCGGTGAGATCAGCCAGGACAGCACCTGGTCGGCGGCGTGCCGACCGTCGAGGGCGGCGATATCGGCGGTGTCCACCGGGTGGAGCAGATTGCCCGCCGCGAAGACCCCGGGACGGCTGGTGCGCAGCGCGGTGTCGACCAGCGGGCCCCGGGTGTCGGGCGCCAGATCGAGCCCGCCGGTCCGCACGAGTTCATGGTCGGGGATCCAGTCGCCGGTGAAGACCACGGTGTCGCAGTCGACGGTGCGGCGCGCGCCCGTGTCCAGGTGCTCGATCTCCACCGCCCGCACCCGGGGCGAGCCGATCACCCGCACCACCCGGGCCCGGTTGGCCACCGGGACACCGAGGACGGTCCGGCCGCAGAGCGTGAACGCCGAATACGCCTCCGTACGCGCGTACTCACTGGTCATCAGCGCGACCTCGCACCCCGCCTCACGCAGCGTCAGCACGGCCGACCAGCTCACCAGCTCCCCGCCGACGACGACGGCGCGGCGGCCCACCCGGGCGCCGTGCAGATGGACGGCGTTCTGGAGCTGGCCGGTGGTGTAGACGCCCGCGGGGCGGTCGCCGGGGATTCGGCGGGCGGCGCGCGGGCGCTCCCGGGCCCCGGTGGCCAGCAGGACCGCGCGGGCCTCGACCCGCAACCGGCCCTCGGGGCTGGTGACCTCGACGGAGCGCGGCCCGGCCCAGTGGGTGACCATGGCCCGGGTACGGATCTCCACCCCCGCCCGTGTGGCGTCCCGTACCAGCCTGCGGGCATAGGCGGGGCCGGTCATGACCCGGCGCAGATCGCGCAGGCCGTACCCGGTGTGATCGCTGTGGCGGGGAACGCCTCCGGCGGCGGCCTCCCGCTCCAGGACGAGTACCTGGCCACCGAGCCGGGGCGCCAGCCGGGCGGCGGCGGACAGCCCGGCCGGGCCGCCGCCGATGATGAGGACGTCGGGGGTGAGGGTGGTGCCCACCCGGGTCGTCCGCTGCGTGATGGTCATCGGGAGGTCACCTCGTGGCACGGGCGGGGGCGGGTGGCGGCGAGGCCGGAGTGCTCGCCCAGCAGGCGCTCCACGGCGGGACCGCAGAAGAACCCCTGACAGCGGCCGTTCATCGCCCGGGTACGGCGGCGCAGCCCCTCCAGGGTGCGGGCGGGCAGGTCGGCCGTGGCGGCGTCCCGGATCTCCCCGGCCGTCACCCGCTCACAGAAGCAGACGATCTCCCCGTACGCGGGATCCCGGGCGATCCGCTCCGGGTCCTGATAGGGCCGTACGCCCGCCTCCCCGATGTGGGGCATACACGGCGGCGGGGGCAGCTCCTCCCGTACGGTCAGGGTGAGCCCGGAGCCGGCCAGCAGCTCCCGTACGTACTCGGCGATGGCCATCCCCGCCGTCAGCCCGGTGGAGCGGATCCCGCCGACCAGCAGATAGCGCTGGGCGGGGTCGGCCTCGATCAGATAGTCCGGGTGGTCGATGGCCGCGCGCAGTCCCGCGTAGGAGGCGGTGACCTCCTCCTCCAGCAGCCGGGGCATCAGCCGTCCGCCCTTGTCCAGCAGGAAGGCGAAGCCGTCCGCTGAGGTGCCGGTGGCGCTCCGGTCGGTCAGGTCCTCGGAGGTGGGGCCCAGCATCACGTTGCCGTACACGGTGGGGGAGATCAGCACGCCCTTCCCCCGTGAGCTGGGCACCGGCAGCACGATCCGGTCGGCCAGCGGGCGGGCCAGCTTGTCGAAGACGAACAGTTCGCCCCGGCGCGGGGTGACGGTGAACCGCTCATGGCCGAAGAGGGCGTCAAGCCGGTCCGCGCCCAGCCCGGCCGCGTTGACCACCCAGCGGGCGGCGACCTCGCCGCCCGTGGTGCTCAGGGTGGTCAGGTCGGGGCCCACGCTGACGCCGGTGACGGCGTGCTCCAGCAGGATCTCCGTGCCGCGCCGCTTCGCGTCCGTCGCCAGCGCCAGATTGGTGGTCCAGGTGCAGATGATGGACTCGCCGGGCACGGTCAGCCCGCCGAGCGCGCCCTCGCCGAGGGCGGGCAGCATCGCGTAGACCTCGTCGGCGCCGACCAGCTCGCACCGGTGGTAGCCGTTGGCCTCGGCCTTCTCCCGCAGCCGGGGCAGGGCCGCCAGTTCCTCGTCGTTCCAGGCGACGAGGACGGCCCCGGTCTCCTCGACCGGGATCCCCGTCTCCTTCGCGTACCCGGACAGCAGCGCGTAGCCCCGGGCCACCAGCCGGGACTCCAGGGTGCCCGGGGTGGCGTCGAAACCGGTGTGCAGGATCGCCGTGTTGGCCTTGCTGGTGCCGTCGCCGACGTCCTCGCGGGCCTCCACCAGCGCCACGGAGAGCCGGTGCCCGGCCAGCTCGCGGGCGATGGCGGAGCCGACCAGACCGCCGCCGACCACCACGACGTCATAGACGCCGTGGTGG
>NZ_JBHVHF010000447.1:0-4889 GCF_042800315.1 Streptomyces sp. NPDC057638 | reverse complement strand
CTTCTCACGCGTCCGGGCGGCGGTCTTCCCGTATCGGCTCACCGCCGGTCCGCGGGACGGGCAGCCGACAGGCTCAGCCGGTGTTGCGCAGACCCGCCGCCACACCGTTGACCGTCAGCAACAGCGCCCGCGAGAGCACCGGGTCCGGGGTCTCGCCGCGCTCGGCGGCCGTCCGCTGGCGGGCCAGCAGGGAGACCTGGAGGTAGGAGATCGGGTCCAGATAGGCGTCCCGGATCGCGAAGGTCTGCTGGAGCACCGGGTTGGAGTCCAGCAGCGTCTCGCCGCCGGTGATCCGCAGCACCTCGGCCACGGTGAGCGCGTGCTCCTCCTCGATCGCGGTGTAGACGTGCCGGAGGTGGTCCGGCACCAGCGTGTCCACGTAGTGACGCGCTATCCGCAGATCGGTCTTGGCCAGCGTCATCTCGACGTTGGCGACGAAGTTGCGGAAGAAGTGCCAGTGCTCGTACATCTCGTCGAGGACGGTGTCGAGGCCCGCCTCGCGGAGCGCCTTGAGGCCCGACCCGACCCCGTACCAGCCCGGGACGATCTGCCGGGACTGGGTCCAGCCGAAGACCCACGGGATGGCCCGCAGACCGTCGAGTCCGGCGCCCGAGTCGGGGCGGCGGGAGGGGCGGGAGCCCAGGTGCAGCTCGGCGAGCTGGTCGACCGGGGTGGAGGCGAAGAAGTACGCGGGCAGGTCCGGGTCCTCCACCAGCCGCCGGTAGGTGGCGTGGGCGGCGTCGGAGACCGTGTCCATCGCCGCGTCCCAGCGGGACAGCGCCTCGTCGGACTGGCGCGGGGAGGTGTGCAGGGCGGACGCCTGGAGCGTGGCCGCCACCGTCAGCTCCAGGTTCTCCCGGGCCAGCGAGGGGATCAGATACTTGTCGGAGATGACCTCGCCCTGCTCGGTCACCTTGATCTCGCCCTCCAGGGTGCCCCAGGGCTGGGCGAGGATCGCGTCATGGGTGGGGCCGCCGCCCCGGCCGACGGTGCCGCCGCGGCCGTGGAAGAGCCGCAGCCGCACCCCGTGGCGGTGGGCGACATCGCGCAGCCGCCGCTGAGCGCGGTGGATCTCCCACTGCGAGGTGGTGATGCCGCCGAACTTGGAGGAGTCGGAGTAGCCGAGCATGACCTCCTGGACGTCCCCGCGCAGCGAGACCAGACGCCGGTACGAGGGGTCGTTGAGCATGCCGTCGAGGATGACGTCGGCGGCGCGCAGCTCGTCCGTGGTCTCCAGCAGCGGCACGATCCCGATCTTGGCCCAGCCCGCGTGGAGGTCGATCAGACCGGCCTCACGGGCGAGGACGGCGGCGGCGAAGACATCGTCGGCGCCCTGGCACATCGAGATGATGTACGACTCGATGACCTCGGGTCCGAACCGTTCGAACGCCTCCTTCACCGTCTGGAAGACCCCGAGGGTCTTCTGTCCCGCCGCGTCCAGCGGAGCCGGGCTGGGCGCCAGCGGACGGCGGGAGCGCAGCTCCTTGGCGAGCAGCTTCTGCCGGTACTCGCGCGGCATGTCGGCGTAGCGCCAGGACTCCTCGCCGAGCCGGTCGAAGAGCTGCCCCAGGGCGTGGTGGTGGGCGTCGGCGTGCTCGCGGACGTCCATGGTGGCGAGCTGGAGCCCGAAGGCGGAGAGGGTGCGGATGACCCGCTCCATCCGGCCGTCGGCGAAGAGACCGCCCCGGTGCTCCCGCAGCGAGGTCTGGATCAGGGTCAGATCGCCGATCAGCTCGGTGGTGCCGAGGTAGTCGCGGCCCGGCTCGTGCGGGGTGCCCTTGGCGAGGCGCTCCCGGGTGTTGACGATCTTCTGCTGGACGCAGGTGGCCTTGAGCCGGTAGGGCTCCTCGGCGTTGAGCCGCTTGTAGCGGGGGCTGATCTCCGGGAGCAGCTCCAGGTCCTTCTGGAGGGAGTCGAGCAGCTCGGGGGTGGCGCCGGTGTAGCGGATGGAGTTGGAGAGCAGTCCGCGCAGCGAGTCGATCAGTTCGAGGGCGTCGGTGATGCCGTGCTCGTGCTGGAGGATCAGCACCTCACGGGTGACGGCGGGGGTGACGTTGGGGTTGCCGTCGCGGTCGCCGCCGATCCAGGTGCCGAAGGTCAGCGGCCGGGTGGTGGCGGGCAGTTCGACGCCGATGCGCTCCAGTTCGGCGGCGAGGTCCTCCAGGACGTCACCGACGGCGTGGGCGTGCAGCTCGTCCAGGTAGTAGATCGCGTTGCGCGCCTCGTCGGCGGGCTCGGGGCGGACCACCCGCAGCTCGTCGGTCTGCCAGATGAGGTCGATGTTCTCGGCCAGCCGCAGATCGCGGCGGCGCGGGTCGAGGGCGCCCTCGGCGCCGTCGAGC
Organism: Streptomyces sp. NPDC057638; assembly: GCF_042800315.1. Lineage (NCBI taxonomy): Bacteria > Bacillati > Actinomycetota > Actinomycetes > Kitasatosporales > Streptomycetaceae > Streptomyces > Streptomyces sp. NPDC057638. The sequence continues at coordinate 2,547 of NZ_JBHVHF010000447.1, read as the reverse complement.
AGGGCGGCGATCCGGCGGAGCTTGTTGAGCACCGAGCGCCGGGCGGCCTCGGTGGGGTGCGCGGTGAAGACCGGCCGTACGTTGAGGTTGGCGACGGTCTGGCGCAGATGCTCGGGGTCGGCGTCCTTGAGCCGGTCGACGGTCCGGGTGAGCAGCCCGCCCTCGGCGGCGCGGCGGCGGCGCAGCTCATGGCCCCGGTGGACCTGCTCGGTGACGTTGGCGAGATGGAAGTAGACGGAGAAGGCACGCACCAGCTTCGCGGCGGTCTCCAGGTCGGTCTCGCCCAGCAGCGTCGCGGCGGCCTCGCCGTCGCTGCGGGTCAGCGCCCGGACCCGCTCGACGAGGTCGAGCAGTTCGGCGCCCTCCTGGCGGACGATGGTCTCGCCCAGCAGGTCGCCCAGTCGGCGGATGTCGGCACGGAGTTCGGCGTTGGCCGTGGGTGTCTGGTCGGCACTGCTCACAGGTGCGGCTCCTTGCAGTGTTTGAGCACGTCTGGAGGGGTACTGGAGGCTGCGGACCGCGCTGTCCGACGAGACCCAGGATAGGTGTCCCGCCTCCGGACGTACGCCGGAGGTCTCTTGCCGTGAGGCTACGCGCTGACATACTTACGTCGCCGTAGGTTACGCGGCCGTAGCCGTGTCCGTCCGCCGTCTTCCCACAGCGGTCGGGGGCCGTCCCCCTACACCGCGCTGACCTGGCGGTTAACCCTCCCCATCCCTCACTCCCCAGGGACCATTCATGACGCCACGCTCCGACCTGCTCGACGACGCGCCCGCCGGGTCCGGTGGGCCCGCCGAGCCCGCCGGTCCCGCGGGTTCTTCCGCCGGTTCCGCCGGTTCCACCGGGGAAGCCCTCCCCTCCGCGACCCTCGGCGGGGACAGCAAGGGGTCGGTCGAGCAGCTCGCCCTCCTCGCCTTCATCACCGTCCCCTTCCTGGCCCTGCTGGCGGCGGTGCCGCTGGCCTGGGGCTGGGGGGTGAGCTGGCTGGACCTGGGGCTGATGGTGGGCATGTACTACCTGGGGTGCCACGGGATCACCATCGGCTTCCACCGCCACTTCACCCACGGCTCCTTCAAGGCGCGCCGCCCGCTGAAGATCGCGCTCGCCATCGCCGGGTCGATGGCCGTCGAGGGCCCGCTGGTCCGCTGGGTCGCCGACCACCGCAAGCACCACCGCTTCTCCGACGCCGAGGGCGACCCGCACTCCCCGTGGCGGTACGGGGAGAGCGTCCCCGCGCTGCTGAAGGGCCTGTGGTGGGCCCACATCGGCTGGATGTTCGACGAGGAGCGGACCCCCCAGCACGTCTACGCCCCCGATCTAGTCAAGGACCCGGTGCTGCGGGGCATCTCGCGGGGCTTCATCTACTGGACCATCCTGTCGCTGGCCATCCCCCCGATCGTCGGCGGACTGGTGACCATGTCGTGGTGGGGCGCGTTCACCGCCTTCTTCTGGGGCTCCCTGGTCCGGGTCGCGCTGCTGCACCATGTGACCTGGTCGATCAACTCCATCTGCCACGCCGTCGGCAAGCGCCCGTTCAAGTCCCGGGACCGCTCCGGCAACGTCTGGTGGCTGGCGGTCCTGTCCTGCGGCGAGTCCTGGCACAACCTCCACCACGCCGACCCCACCAGCGCCCGCCACGGTGTGCTGCGGGGCCAGCTCGACTCCAGCGCCCGGCTGATCCGCTGGTTCGAGCAGCTCGGCTGGGCCTATGACGTGCGCTGGCCCAGCGCCTCCCGTATCGACGCCCGGCGTCGGGCCGAGGCCCCCGACACGGCATGATGGAGAGCGTGGCGACCGACGGCAGCAGAACCAGTACGGAGAAGAACCGCCCGTCGCGCAGGACGCGACGGGTGCGGATGACCGGCGCCGAGCGCCGCGAACAACTGCTGGACATCGGCCGCACGCTCTTCGCCGAGAAGGGCTTCGAGGGCACCTCGGTGGAGGAGATCGCCGCGAAGGCGGGCGTCTCCAAGCCGGTGGTCTACGAACACTTCGGCGGCAAGGAGGGCCTCTACGCGGTGGTGGTCGACCGCGAGATGCGCCAGCTGCTGGACCTGGTGACCGGCGCACTCACCGCGGGCCACCCCCGGGAACTGCTGGAACAGGCCGCGTTCGCCCTCCTCGACTACATCGAGACCTATACGGACGGCTTCCGCATCCTGGTGCGGGACTCCCCCGTGGCCCAGTCGACGGGCACCTTCGCCTCCCTGATCAGCGATATCGCCACCCAAGTGGAGGACATCCTGGGCATGGAGTTCAAGAACCGCGGCTTCGACCCCAAGCTGGCCCCGCTCTACGCCCAGGCCCTCGTCGGCATGGTCGCCCTCACCGGCCAGTGGTGGCTCGAAACCCGCCGCCCCAAGAAGGCGGAGGTCGCCGCCCACCTGGTGAACCTGGCCTGGCACGGCCTGGACGGCCTGGAGCCCAAACCCCGGCTGATCGGCCACCGGAAGAACTAGCGGGATCCGTGACAGGGGCGGCCCCGGGGTGCGGGGCGACCAGTTACTTGAAAAGTAACTGCCCGGGGAGTGCGCGTCCCCGCGAGCC
>NZ_JBHVHF010000446.1:0-4893 GCF_042800315.1 Streptomyces sp. NPDC057638 | reverse complement strand
CCGTGTCGGGCACGGGTGATGCCCCCAGGCGGGACCGGCGAGAGGGAACGACCGGCCACGGGGCCCGGCCGGGGACCCCCCGGTCGGCCCGTACCCAGCCCCGAGCGGAGACCCACTGGTCGGCCCGTACCCAGGCGCGGGCGGAGACCCGGTCAGCCCGCCCGCGCGCCGGGCGGAGACCCGCCGGTCAGCCGCGCCCGCACCCGAGCCCGGGCGGGGACCCGCCGGTCAGCCCACGCGCGCCGACGAGAGATCGACCGGCAGGGAGCGGCTCAGGAACTCCCCCACCAGCCCGGCGATCTCGGCGCCGTGGGTCTCCAGCGCGAAGTGTCCGGTGGGCAGCAGATGGATCTCCGCCTCGGGCAGATCGCGCCGGAACGCGCGGGCCCCCTCCGGCCCGAAGACCTCGTCATGGGCTCCCCAGACGGCGAGCAACGGGACCTGGCTGCGTCGGAAGTACGCGTGGAAGCGCGGATACGCCTCCAGGTTGGCGCCGTAGTCACGGATGATCCGGAGCTGGATCGCGGTGGCTCCCGGGCGCGCCAGCGCGGCCGAGTCGAGGTGCCAGGCGTCCGGATCCAGCAGGCTCTGGTCGGTCACCCCGTGGGTGTACTGCCACCGGATCGCGTCCGGGGCCATCGCCTGGAGCACCGCGGCCTCCGTGGTCGGGTTCTCGTCGGCGATGTAGTCGTGGACCGGGGCCCAGAACCCCGGCAGCAGGCCCTCCCGGTAGGCGTTGCCGTTCTGGGTGACGATCGCGGTGATCCGCTCGGGGTGGGCCGAGGCGATCCGCCAGCCGATGGGGGCGCCGTAGTCCTGCACGTAGAGCGCGAAGCGCGCCAGTCCCAGCCGTTCGGTGAACGCGTCCGTGACGGCGGCCAGGGTGTCGAAGGTGTAGTCGAACGCGTCGGGGGCGGGCCGCGCGGAGTGGCCGAAGCCGATGTGGTCCGGCGCGATGACCCGGTACGTCCCGGCCAGTCGGCCCATGAGGTCGCGGTACATGCGCGAGCTGGCCGGAAATCCATGCAGCAGGAGCAGCACCGGGGCGTCGGGCGCGCCGGCCTCGCGGTAGAAGACGTCGAGCCCGTGCACCTCGACGGTGTGGTGGCGGATGCGCGTGTCCATGGATACCCCTCCGGTGTGAGTGTTCCCTGTGGCGCGCCATCGGGCCGTCACTCCGCCGTCATGGGTTCAGACGCAGGTGTGCCGGTTCCGTGAGTAGTGCCGTGCCGCCTTGGCGCGGTTGCCGCACTCGGCCATGGAACACCAGCGGCGGGTGCCGTTGCGAGAGGTGTCCAGGAAGTACCGGATGCAGTCCGGCTGTGCGCAGACCCGGATCCGGTCGGGCGCCGTGGCCAGCAGCCGGAGGTAGTCACGGGCGGCGGTCCACGCGGGCCCCCAGGCAGGACGCGCGAACTCGGCCTCCTCACCCGGCCCTTGGGTGGTGAGGGTGAGCCTGACCCTGCCGTGCGCCAGGATGTCGCCGACCTGCCGGGCCGCGTCGGCGGAGCCGGGGTGGCCGATGGCGGCGGCCAGGGCGGTACGGGCGGCGCGGGCGGCCTCCAGGGCCTCGCGGTCGGCGCGGAAACGGTCGGCCATGTGATGGGTGGTCAGCCAGGCACGCAGACCGGCGGGCGAGTCCAGCAGGTCCTTCTGCCGTCCCTCCTCCTTCCAGAGGGTGTTCAGCAGGTCGAGGGCGAGGGGCTCGCCGACGAACGGCCGCGGGTCGAACTCAGTCATCGGTCATCCTTCATCCACTCCTCACTCATCAAGCATAAGTGAGTGGTTGCAGGGCCAATCGTATAACCGCTAACGTCCAATTAGCTGGTTAGCTTGTTCGGTGTGTGCGGATGTGCCAAATCGCGTGCGCGTTCACGCGAGAGACGAGAGTCCACCGTCCCTAGCGTGAGAGCGGCGCAGGACCGGACACCTTACGAATGCTCCGATTCCCGGGACGGACTACCTGATGCGTATGAGCGGGTGTTCTGTCATCGCGCCCCCACCAGACAAGCAGGCAAGCACAGGAGGGTTTCAATGACGGTTTCGGAAACTCTGCATACGGCCGTGGACGGTGCCCATTCTTCTCTTTCCGCGGACCTCTCCGGCACTCTCACCGCGGATCTCACCGCGGCCGAGATTCTGGCCCGGGCGCGGGCGGCCGCCCCACTGCTGCGGGCGCGCTCGGAGGAGATCGAGCGGACCCGGCGCCTTCCCGACGACATCGCCGCGCTGGTGCGCGACACCGGTGTCTTCCGGATCGGGATGACGAGGGCGTGGGGAGGGCCCGAACTCACCTTCGCCGAGCAGACGGAGGTGATCGAGGCGCTCTCCTACGGTGACTCCGCGGCCGGCTGGTGCGCCATGATCGGCATGGACACCTGGATCTACGCCCGCTATCTGGACGAGTCGGTGCTCCAGGAGATGCTGGTCAACCCGGACGCGATCACCGCGGGCCTGATCTTCCCGGTCGGCCGGGCCGATCGCGTGGCAGGGGGCTACCGGGTCAACGGACGCTGGCCGTTCGGAAGCGGGATCACCCATGCCGACTGGGTCGTCGGCGGATGCGTCGTCCACTCGGGCGGCGAGCCGGAGCCCGGCGTGGACGGCGCCCCGGTGAACTGGCGGCTCATCCTGGCCCACCGGGACGAGATCGAGCTGGTGGACACCTGGTACACCACCGGTCTCTCCGGCAGTGGGAGCACCGACTACCAGGCCACGGACCTGTTCATCCCCGAGGAGCGCTCGTTCGACTTCACCGCGCCACGCGGGGGTGGACCGCTCTCCGCGCCGGACGCCTTCCTGGCCAATGTGCCCGGGGTGCCGCTGGGCGTGGCCCGCGCCGCGCTGGACCATGTGCGGGAGCTGGCGGTCGACCGTATCGAGCGGAACACCGGCACCGCGTGGTCGGACAGCTATCGCGTCCAGACGGCCATAGGCCAGGCGGAGATGGAACTCGGCGCGGCCCGCTACGCGGTGTACGGCACCCTGCACGACCTCTGGAACCGTCTGGAGGCGGGGGTGGCACCGACACCGGAGCAGCAGATCTCCACCGCGCTGGCCCGGGTCAACGCCTTCCAGACGGCCCGTTCGGTGGTCCAGCGCCTCTCCGACCTCGTCGGAACGGCCTCGATCTACCGGACCTCTCCGCTCGACCGCTGGCTGCGCGATCTGCACACGATGTGCCAGCACATTCTCGCCCAGGAGCAGATCGTGCAGTCGGCCGGAGCTCATCTTCTCGGCGGAAAGCCTCAGGCGCCCTTCCCTCTTGGGCTCAAGGGATAACCCGGACACCGTTACGCGGTCGATGACACAGAGCGGACCTCCCGTTCATCGGCCGCGCCGCCGGTATCGGGCACTCATGACCGGCTATTGACAGGATGAGGACAGTTCATGGCAACTACCAGCGAAACAGAAGTCGGTACCGCGCCCAAGGGTGGAGGAAAGGCGGACGGAACAGGGTCCTGGGGCTTCCGGCAGTGGGGCCTGCTCATCAGCGTCTGCGCGGCCTTCTTCCTGGACGCCCTGGACAACATCATGGTCGGTATCGCGGTTCCGCCGATCCAGGCCGACCTCGGGATGAGCACCGGGTCCGTGCAGTGGGTCGTGAGCTCCTACGTCCTCGGCTTCGGCGGCTTCCTGCTGCTGGGCGGGCGCATGGCGGACCTGATCGGCCGCCGCCGCGTCTTCCTGGTGGGTGTGGCGATCTTCGCCGTCGGATCGCTCGCCGGCGGGGTGACCGACGAGGGCATCGTGGTGATCGCCGCCCGGTTCGTCATGGGTGTCGGGGCCGCGTTCACCGCCCCCGCCGGACTGTCCATCATCATCACCAACTTTCCCGAGGGCCCGCAGCGCAACCGCGCGGTGGGCATCTACACCGCCTGTGGCGCGGTCGGCTACTCCACCGGGGTCATCGTCGGTGGCGCGCTGACCGAGATCAGCTGGCGCTGGACCTTCCTGCTCCCGGTGGTCGTCGCGCTCGTCGCCTTCCTCGGCGCGGTGGCGCTGGTTCCGCGTGACTCCACGGCGGACCGGGGCGGGGCCACGTTCGACGTCGCCGGAGCCATCACGGTCACCGCCGCGATGCTGCTGCTGGTGTACAGCATCGTCGCGGCGCCCGAGGAGGGCTGGACCGCTCCCATCACCCTGGTCACCTTCCTCGCCGCGGTGGTCCTCCTCGCCGCCTTCGTGGCCATCGAGCGCCGGGCCGCCCAGCCCCTGCTCCGGCTGGGTCTGCTGCGCAACCGCGCCCTGGTGGGGGCCAGCCTGGTCGCCGCGGCGATCCTCGGCACCTATATGAGCTTCCAGTTCATCGGCGGCCTCTACCTCCAGTCGCTGCGCGACTGGTCGCCGATGGAGATGGCGCTGGCCTTCCTGCCGGTCGGTCTGCTGATCATGACGATCGCGCCCCAGGCCGGAAAGCTGATCGCCCGGTTCGGCGTGCACTGGATGATCTTCGCGGGGTTCGTCGCCTACACCGCGTCGTACCTGCTCTTCCTGCGGATCGACGAGTCGTCCTCGTACTGGTGGGTGATCCTGCCCAGCGTCGTGCTGATCGGCATCGCGTTCCCGTTCTCCTTCCCCGCCGCCAACGTCCAGGCGACGACCGGGGTGGCCGAGGAGGAACAGGGGCTGGCGGCCGGTGTGCTCCAGACGGGCTACCAGGTGGGCGCGGCCGTGGTGCTGGCCATCGTCACCGCCACGATGTCGGTCGGGCACCACGAGGTGGAGTCGGACGCCACCCTGTCCAGCTACCACTCCGGCCTCTGGGTCATCACCGGTATCTCCGTGGTGACCCTGCTGCTGACGCTCGTCGCGGCGGTGCGCGCCTCGGCACGGCGTCGGGAGGCGGGCACGACGGCCCAGCGCTGACGCCGGGCCCGTACCCGGGCCGAC
>NZ_JBHVHF010000445.1:0-4901 GCF_042800315.1 Streptomyces sp. NPDC057638 | reverse complement strand
GCGAGGGGGCCTCTGTGATGCGTGCGCCGCCAGGGACTCGAACCCCGGACCCGCTGATTAAGAGTCAGCTGCTCTAACCAACTGAGCTAGCGGCGCCTGCTGACCTGGAGAACTCTACCGGACCCGGGAGGGTGCTCCTGACCATTATCTGACCGCATCGGCCTGTCGGATGGTCCTTTTGTCCCTTTGGTCCCGCAAAATAGCCCCCGTGAGGAGAGGGGGAGCACCTCCCGGTGCCCCCGCCACAGACCCCAGACGCGCGGAGCGGACAGCGATGACGGTGCCGGTCTTCCAGGAGTACGAACCCGATCCCGACTGCGACTGCCCCGGCTGTGTCCAGCACCGCCGGGCCCTGGCCGCGGGAGAGCACCCCGCCGCCCACGGCTGCCGCCGCGCCCTGGTGCTCCTCACCACGGCGGGGGTGGTCCTCGGCAGCGGTACGGCGGGGGCCGAGCCCCTCGCCGCACCCCTGCCGAGCACGGTGGTGGACCACACACTTTCGGCCACCGCCTCGGGCTCGGCCCCCACCGCGCGTACGGGGAACCCGGTGGCCGCGCCCGCCGCCGCCCGGATGGAGCGTGTCACCGCCGCCCGCGCGGGGGTCGCGGTCCGTGCCCCGGAGCCCGAGGACGACCATGAGCAGGGCGACAGCGGACCGCTCCACGGCCGCCCGCTGCCCGGCCCCTCCTCCGGTACGCCCGGCACGGCCCCGCTGCGCAAGACGACCCGGACCGACATCATCGACCGGGCCAAGCGATGGGCCTCGGTCAAGGTCCCGTACAGCATGCAGAAGTACTGGTCGGACGGGTACCGCCAGGACTGCTCCGGCTATGTGTCCATGGTCTGGAACCTGCCGCGCAACGAGTGGACCGGCACTCTCGCCAAGTACGGCACCCGGATCACCCGGGCCGAGCTGCAACCCGGCGACATGCTGCTCTTCCACAACCCGTCCAAGCCGACCAAGGGCTCCCACGTCACGATCTTCGGCGGCTGGGCCGACCACAACCACACCAAGTACACGGCGTACGAGCAGGCCAAGCCGCACACCCGCAAGCGCACCACCCCCATGGCCTACTGGAACAACTCCGACCGCTACATCCCGTACCGCTACAAGGGACTGACCTCGCTCACCCCGGCCGAGCCCATCACGGCGGCGCCCTACCCCGGGCTCTCCTCCTTCGGCCCCGGCAGCAAGAACAAGTACGTCACCCTGCTCGGCCAGGCCCTGATCGCCCGGGGCGGCAAGCGCTTCTACAGCCAGGGCGCCGGGCCCCGCTGGGGCGACGCCGACCGCAGGGCCACCCAGGCGTTCCAGCGGGCCCAGGGCTGGCGCGGCGCGTCGGCGGACGGGGTGCCGGGGCCGCGCACCTGGAAGGTGCTGATGTCCGGCCAGGGGCGGGACATCCCTCCGGCGGGGGCGCCGGGGCCCGGCGGCGTCAGCGCGGTGGCCCCGCCCTATCCCGGGCGCGAGTTCTTCCGGCCGGGACGCTCCAGCGAGCATGTCACCCGGCTCGGCCGCCGCCTGGTCGCGCACGGCTTCGGCCGGTACTACGGCGACGGCCCCGGGCCGGTCTGGGGCGAGGCGGACCGGCGCAACGTGGAGGCGTTCCAGCGGGCCCAGGGCTGGCGCGGCACGGCGGCCGACGGCTACCCGGGCCCGGAGACCTGGCGACGGCTCTTCGCCCCGGTGCCGGACCCGGCCGCCCGCGCCGCCCGCGCGCGGGGGCCACGCGCCTAGGTCGTTTCCTCCGGATCAGGCGGGCGGCGGTACGGGACCGGTGAGGGATACGAGGGCGGCGCGCCCGCCTCCTCACCCACCGCGAGCCTCCGTACCGCCCGGGTCTCCCGTCAGGCGACGTGACGGGCCCTGTTCCCGAGTCCCCGGCCGTCCCGACTGCTCCGACCGGCCCCACCGGCGGCGACATCCGTCCCTCACGACACCCATCCCACCCACGGTCCCATCACCACCAGCAGCAGGCGGAGGCGGCAGCGGAGATGAACACGACCACCACCTCGGAACCCGGCGGCGGGGAGAGCACGCCGTCCGGCGGGTCACGGCACACCCCGGTCATCGCGCCGGAGGCGACGACCGAGATCCCGGTGCACCTCCTCTTCCGGGACGGCGGCTCGCCGCCGGTACCGCTGCGGCCCGCCGTGGTGGGGCGCCGCCAGGGGAGCGGGGAGCAGCCCCGGGTGCGGCGCGCCCCGGCGCCCGCGCGCCCGGCGGTGCCGCGCCGGCCACCGCCCTCGGTCGACCCCGCCCTGGTCGAGCGCCCGGCCGCCGCGCTGCCCGGCTGGACCGGGCTGGCCGCCGCGCTGTGCGCGCTCGCGGGCGTCGCGGTGGTGCTGTGGGGCGCGGGCGTGGTGCCCGCGTCCGTGGCGCGGACGCTGGGGGTCACCGTGCCCCCGTATCAGGGGATCGATCTCACGCTGTGGTGTCTGATCGGTGTCGGGCTGCTCATCGCGCTGTTCGCGGTCGGAGGGATCGGACGGGGGAGGGCCGGTTACGCGTGGGTGCTCACCCAGTTCGGGGAGTACCGGGGCAGTGTGCGGCGCGCCGGGCCGTTCTGGCTGAGCCCGCTGCTGCTGCGGCGCCGGGTCGACGTACGGCTGCGGCACTGGCGCAGCGATCCGCTGCCCGCCGTCGACGCCCACGGCACCGCGCTGCGGGTGACCGTGCTCGTGGTGTGGCGGGTGCGCGACACCGCGCGGGCGGTCCTCGGGATCGAGGACCACGAGGAGTATCTGGCGGAACAGGTCGAGTCGGGGATGGCCCGGGTGCTCTCCCAGCTCCCGGCCGACGCCTTCCACCAGGACGCGCCGACGCTGCGCAACGCGGAGGCGGTGGGGGACGCCCTGACCCGGACCCTGTCGGCGGAGTGCGCGCCGGTGGGTCTCGAGGTCTTCTCGGCGCAGCCGGTGGCGATCGAGTACGCACCCGAGGTGGCGGCGGCGATGCAGCGGCAGCGGATCGCGGCGATCGACGCGCGGCACCGGGAGACGGTACTCAGCTCGGTGGTGGACGCCGTGGACGACACGGTGACCCGACTGACCTCGCGCGGGCTGGTCGCCCTGGATGACTATGAACGGAAGGCCCTGGTCAAGGACTTGACGGTGGCCTTCTACGCCGGTCGGGTCACTCCGCCGGAGTCCTAGGCACCCGTTCGCGGAACCCTGCCCGGGCCGGGAGCCGCGGCGGGTTGAGCGGTGGACGCGGGCCCTGTTCCGGACGGGCGCGGCATCCCGCCCGGACCGGGACGCCGGCCGGACTGGACGGAAGCGGAGCGGGTTCGCGGGAGTCCCATCCGTACCAACACGCAGAACAGCACTTGCAGAACCGGGACTGAACCGATCCTGAACGGAAGCCGATCGTCCAGAGGAGGACTGATTCCTTAATGGTCTGGACATGTTGAAAGCTGTTCCATACATTGGGACTTGGTCTAGACCTAAGGGCGTCGAAGGGGCGCCCTATCCCCACATCACACGCACGCGTGCGAGCACGACCCATCGAACTCCCCCACGTTCCCTGGAGCGAAGCATGCGCAAGAGGTTCACCGCCGCCACCGTCGGACTCGTCATGGCGGGTGCCACCGTTGTCGCGACCGGCACGGCCAACAGCCATGGCTACACCGACGGCCCGATCAGCCGTCAGAAGGTCTGTGCCAACGGCCTGGTCTCCGGCTGCGGCAACATCCAGTACGAGCCGCAGAGCGTCGAGGGCTTCAAGGGCTTCCCGGCTCAGGGTCCCTCCGACGGCACCATCTGCGCCGGTGGTCTGGGGCAGTTCGCCCAGCTCGACGACCCGCGTGGCGGCAACTGGCCCGCCACCAGCGTCAGCTCCGGCGCCACCCAGTCCTTCAACTGGCGCTTCACGGCCCGCCACCGCACCACCGACTTCAAGTACTACATCACCAAGCAGGGCTGGGACCCCACCAAGAAGCTGACCCGGGCCTCCCTGGAGTCGCAGCCGTTCCTGACGGTGCCGTTCAACGGCCAGCAGCCGCCGTCGACGCTGTCGCACTCCGGCAAGCTCCCCACCCGGACGGGCAAGCACGTCATCCTCGCCGTGTGGACCGTCCACGACACTCCGATGGCGTTCTACGCCTGCTCCGACGTCAAGTTCTGAGCCGACTGACGACGCTGAACGGCCCGGTCGCGGCCGGGCCGTTCCGTACGGACGGAGTATCAGCTGCCGTGCCGGGCCAGGGGAGACCCGGCTGACGGTACGGTCGCCGAGCTGATGCGGCGCCGGTGGTACGACCGTGTGCGGGGGGTGAGGGACCACGGCCGGTCCCCCATCCGCCACCAGGTCGCCTCCACCGCCGTCGTACGGGCCGCGCTCCTCGTGGACCTGCTGCCACGAGGAGCGCCGCCTTATGTCGCGTGCCGCTCGACCACACCCCGGAGTGCCCGCTGTGGCTCAGTGCGGCGGCCCTCTCCGGGGCGGCCGTCGTGGGCCCCGCCCCGCCCTGTCTGGCGCGGCCCCGGGCCCGCCCCGCGACAGCACCCACGCCGAGTGCGGCCGCGCGCCGCGAAGCCGTTCCGCGCCCCTGCCCGCCGGCACCGCCGCCCCGGGACCTGTTCCGAGGGATCCCGCCGGGCTCGCGCGACCCCTGACGGCTCGGGTGGGAGCCTGGGTGATCCCATGGGCCCCGTGGCCCGGGACGCACCGCACACCGAGCCCCCCTGCGCCCGCGCGGGAACCCTCACGAACCCCGGGCGGCCCTGTACGGCACCCTCACGAACCCCGGGCGGCTCCGTACGGACCCCGTAAAACGCCGTGTGGGGCGTTCCGGGATGAACCGGAACGCCCCACACGATCGTCTGTGCGCCGCCAGGGACTCGAACCCCGGACCCGCTGATTAAGAGTCAGCTGCTCTAACCAACTGAGCTAGCGGCGC
>NZ_JBHVHF010000444.1:0-4919 GCF_042800315.1 Streptomyces sp. NPDC057638 | reverse complement strand
ATGCGGCCCGGGGGCGGCGGCGCCTCCCGGGCGAAGCCTGCGGAAGCCCCCTGCGCCCGACCCCGCCCCACGCGTACCGGGGATCCGTACAGCGCCCCCCGCGGAGCACCCGCACGGAGAACGAGCACCGAGCACCCGTACCGAGCACCGGTCACCCGCACCGAGCACCCGCACGGAGAACGAGCACCGAGCACCCGCACGGAATCCGTATCCGCCCCTTGGTTCCGGGCCGGTGGGCGCCCTGCGGCAGGATGACCCCGTGACCGATGACGACTCCACCATCCCGGACCCCGCCGTCATGCGCGAGCAGTACCGCTCCACCCCGTTCCTGGAGGAGACGCTCGCCCCCACGCCGATGGCCCAGTTCGACCGCTGGTTCCGCCAGGCCACCGCCGCGGCGCTGCACGAGCCGAACGCGATGGTGGTGGCCACCGCCACCCCCGACGGCCGGCCCTCCACCCGTACCGTCCTGCTGAAGGGGTACGGTCCGGACGGCTTCGTCTTCTACACCAACTACGACTCGCGCAAGGGCCGGGAGATCGCGGCCAACGCCCGGGTCTCGCTGCTCTTCCCCTGGCATCCGATCGCCCGCCAGATCGTGGTCACGGGCACGGCGGCCCCGGTGTCGCGCGAGGAGACGGTGGCCTACTTCCGCACCCGTCCGCATGGGTCGCAGCTCGGGGCGTGGGCGAGCGCGCAGTCGTCGGTGATCGACTCGCGCAAGGAGCTGCTCCACGCCTACGAGCAGCTGGCGGAGCGGTATCCGGAGGGTGAGCCGGTCCCGGCGCCCCCCCGATGGGGCGGGATCCGGGTGACGCCGGAGACGGCGGAGTTCTGGCAGGGCCACGAGAACCGGCTCCACGACCGGCTGCGCTACCTCCGGGAGGGCACCACCTGGCGGATCGAGCGCCTGGCGCCCTGACCGTCCAGCCCAGGTGTCCCGGGTGCCCCAGGTGTCCCGGGTATCCCAGGGCGTCCGGGGGAGGGGACCCCGTACACGCAGAAACCCGTGGGCTCTGGTCCCTCCTGACGGAGGGGCCGGCCGGACTTACCGGCGAACCCACGGGTCGGTGTCTGCGTTGAATTGCGGCAGGAGCCCTGCCGACTGCACAGAGTGCGGACGACGGGCGTCAGCCCGCAGCCACCTCACGAGTCCGGAATGCGTACATCTGCCGAACCACCTCCTCTCTTGTGTACCTCCACCCTAGAAAGGCTCCGGGAGTGCTTCAACCGAATTAAAGGGTCATGTGATTTGTTGGAACCGGGTGTGTCGTGGGTCACGTTCGAGTTCAATGATCGTACGGGCAACAAGTCGCGCGGAACGCGTCCTTCAGGGGGCCGGGATGAGTGCATCGACGAGTGGGACCGCCAACGCGCTGGGGCCTGACGAGCCCGGCCCAGCGCTGGTGGGTGGCGCCGGGTTACTGCTCACCGCGCTGTTGGACGGCATGGACGCGGCCCTGGTCGCCTTCGACGCGGACGGCGTGGTCACCCACTGGAACCGCGAGGCCACCCGGATGCTGGGCTGGTCCGCCCAGGAGGCGGTGGGGCGGCGCTGGTTCACCGGCTGGGCGGTGCGCGGTGCCGACGCCGCCGGGGCGGAGGCGCGGCTGCTGGCCGCGATGGCGGCGCCCGGACGCCAGGTGCACGAGTTCGCGCTGCTGCGCAAGGACGGCGGCCGGGTGCTGGTGCGCACCCAGTCCGCGCGGGTGCCCGGCCCGGACGGCGAGCCCGCCGGGGTGTACTGCGCCTTCAGCGAGACCCACGCCCAACTGGACCTGGAGCGCTCGGTGGCGCTGAGTGAGGCGCTCTTCGACGACGCGTCCTGGGGTGTGGTCCTCGTCGATGTCGATCTCCGCCCGACCGCGCTGAACGGGTACGCGGCGCGGGCGCTCGGCACCGACCGCACCTCCCCGCTCGGCCGCCCCCTCGGGGAACTGCTGGTCCAGGGCGTCGAACAGATCGAGGGCGCCCTTCAGCACGTGCTCGCGGAGGGCACCCCGCGCGGTCTCGGTGAGACGTGGCTGACGCTCGACGGCGGAACCGGTGGGCCAGGCTCCGGCGGTGAGCGCAGACGCTGCTGGCGCAGCGGGTTCGTCCGGCTGGCCTCGCCGCTGGCGGAGGAGCCGGTGCCACTGGGCGTGGGCTGGCTCTTCCACGATGTGACCGAGAGCAAGCTGGCCGAGCAGGAGACCCACCGGCTGCGGTTCCGCTCCAGCCAGCTCCACCGGGCGGGCCGGGCGGCGGCCGAGTGCGAGGACCCGATGGAGGCGGCGACGACCTATCTGGACTTCGCCCTGGCCGGGTTCGCCGACCATGCGCTGATCGATCTGATCGACCCGGCGGGGGAGGCCCGGCTGATCCGCACGGCGGCCACCCCGACCGACGCGCCGGGGCCGTGCGTGCCCGTCACCGGGGGCGGGATCCCCGTCCGGTACACCCCGGGGCACCCGGCGCTCCAGGCCGCCGACCGCAATGGCTCGGTCCGGGCCAGTTCCCCGGAGGCCGTCGGCCCCCAGGGGCCGGACGCGGGGCGCCACCCCGCCTTCCGTACCGCCGACCGTGAGGAGCGCGCCCCGGACGGCGGCCGGGGACTGGGGCTGGGGCCGGACTGGTCCAGTCGGCGTCAGTGGCCCGAAGGCATGGTGCACGCGCTGTGCGCGGTTCTGCGCAGCCGGGGCCGGACCCTGGGCGTCCTCACCTTTCTGCGCGGCCCCACCCGCCCCGCCTTCACCCGCGCCGACACCGTCTACGCGGAGTCGATGTCGATCCTGACGGCCTCGGCCCTGGACCTCGCCTCGCCCCGGTGACGGTGGCGGCGCGGGGGTGTCGTCCGCCCGGTGTCAGTTGCGGTAGAAGATGCGGTCCCCGTACTCGGTCATGACCCGCCCGTTCCACTCGTGCCCGCCGTCGACGTTCCCCGACCGCAGCAGCGGCGGCTGTACGCCCCGGGCCACCAGGTTCTCCGCCGCGGCGGCCATCATCGCCTGCATCAGCGCGCTGGTGACCACGGTGGAGGCGGGCGCGAACGGCGCGTCGATGTCCTCGTGGGTCAGCTCGGCGTCCCCGACGGCGATCTTGGAGTCCAGGACGATGTCGCAGTGGTCCTTCAGGAAGGTCCCCGAGGCGTTCCGGGCGGTGGTCTGCTCGGCGTAGGCCACGGAGGTCACCCCGATCACCGTGAGACCCAGCGCGCGGGCGTTCAGCGCCATCTCGACCGGGAGGGCGTTACGTCCCGAGAGCGAGATGATCACCAGGAGATCGCCGGAACGGGCGGGGCTGGTGTCGAGGACGGCCCCGGCCAGGCCCTCGACCCGCTCCAGCGCCGAACCGAGCGTCGCGGGCACCACATCGACGCCGACCACACCGGGGACGGGCAGCAGGTTCATCAGGGCCAGGCCCCCGGCCCGGTAGACGACGTCCTGGGCGGGCAGCGAGGAGTGCCCGGCGCCGAAGGCGAAGAGCCGGCCGCCGGCGGCGACGGTGTCGGCGATGGCCTCGCCCGCGGCGGCGACCTGGGCGGCCTCCTCGTCCCGTACCCGGCCCAGCAGGCCGATCGCGGCGTCGAGGAACTGACCGGCCAGTGTGCTCTCGCTCATCTTCGAGACCTCTCCGGAGTGCGGACCCGGGGCAGTGGGCCCACGGGGTGCGGCAACAAACGACACGACAAACGAAACGGGCGGGAAGGGGCGCGAAACAGCCGCCTGCCGCGCCCGGGGCCGGGTGTGGGCCCCGCCGAACGGCACCCGGGCGGCCCCGGGCGCAACGCTGAGTGCCCCATGCCGCCGATCACGTTGCGGTCTGGACCTTTGCCCTGTCAATACGATCGCAGGCACCGGCTTCCGTCGGCACGGCCCGGTTGTCAGCGGGATGCGTAAGAATTGAGTCTCGGGGCCGCAGCGCACGATTTCATCGAGGGGCACGTATGTCCGGACTGATCGACACCACGGAGATGTATCTCCGCACCATCCTCGAACTCGAAGAGGAAGGTGTGGTCCCGATGCGTGCCCGTATCGCCGAGCGCCTTGACCAATCAGGTCCCACGGTCAGCCAGACCGTGGCCCGCATGGAGCGGGACGGTCTGGTGATGGTCGCCGGGGACCGCCATCTGGAGCTGACCGAGGAGGGCCGCCGACTGGCGACCCGCGTGATGCGCAAGCACCGGCTCGCCGAGTGTCTCCTGGTCGATGTGATCGGCCTGGAGTGGGAGCAGGTCCACGCGGAGGCCTGCCGGTGGGAACACGTGATGAGCGAGGCGGTGGAGCGCCGGGTGCTGGAGCTGCTGCGCCACCCCACCGAGTCGCCGTACGGGAACCCCATCCCCGGTCTTGAGGAGCTCGGCGAGAAGGCCGAGGCCGATCCCTTCCTGGACGAGGGCATGGTCTCCCTGGCCGAGCTCGACCCGGGCGCCGACGGCAAGACCGTGGTGGTCCGCCGCATCGGCGAGCCCATCCAGACCGACGCCCAGCTGATGTACACGCTGCGCCGCGCGGGCGTACAGCCCGGTTCGGTGGTGAGCGTGACGGAGTCCGCGGGCGGCGTCCTGGTCGGCAGCGGCGGCGAGGCGGCCGAGCTGGAGTCCGACGTCGCCTCCCACGTCTTCGTCGCCAAGCGCTGACCACCCGTTTCTCCCTGTAACTATGTCCGCGATCAGCTTCTGTCGTGTCCTTGACCCCCGGACGCTGATCAACCCCGATGAGCCCCCGCTCCCCGGATTTCCCGTGGGAGCTCCGCCACCGGATTCGCTCACGGCGGCTCTGCCGCTGATTAGCTCCGTGTGACGGTTCGCTCTACCGGAGGTCGGTTCTGAGCCAAAGGGGCGCGTCGAGTTTTCACGGCCGTCGCGCGGAGATCGTGAGGAACGAGCGATCGAGCACGTCGGACGCGAAAATCTCTCCCCCAGGCTCCGCCTGGGGGTG
>NZ_JBHVHF010000443.1:0-4936 GCF_042800315.1 Streptomyces sp. NPDC057638 | reverse complement strand
ACGCAGCGCTGACCGGTCGGGAGTCACGGGCACGAGGGCGGGGCGGGCGGTGTCGCGAGCCATGGCGAGGGCGGTGTCGAAGAGGCGCAGCCCCTGCTCCGGGCTGGTGAGCTGGAGCCCGGAGCGGGCCGACCACTGGGCCGCGCGAGCGGTCTCCCGTGGGTCCCGCTCCGGGGTGTCGTGCGGGCCGTTGTGGGGTTCGCCGGGCCGTGGGGCGGCCTCCGGTGTGGTCGAGGGGCCCCACAGGCCCCAGACGAGGCTCACGGCGGGGAACCCCGCCGCGCGGCGGCGGACGGCGAGCGCGTCGAGGAAGGCGTTGGCGGCGGCGTAGTTGCCCTGGCCCGGACCGCTGTAGAGGCCCGCGACCGAGGAGAAGAGAACGAGGGTGACCGGCTCCGCGCCCCGGGTCAGCGCGTCCAGATGGGCCGCCGCGTCCGCCTTCGGGCGCAGCACCGCGTCCAGCCGGGGCTCGTCCAGCGCGCCGATCAGCGCGTCGTCGAAGACGGCGGCGGTGTGGACCACGGCGGTGAGCCGCTCACAGCCGGAGATGAGTTCCGCCGTCCGCTGGGGGTCGGAGAGATCGCACGCGGTGATCCGTACCGTGGCGCCCGCCCGCTCCAGGCGCCGCCGCAGCGGTGCGGCGCCCGGGGCGCCGGGGCCACGGCGGGAGGCGAGAACGAGGTCACGGACGCCGTGCGCGTGGACGAGGTGCTCGGCGATGAGGGCACCGAGGGCGCCGGTGCCGCCGGTGATCAGGACCGTGCCGCCGGGAGACAGGGCGGTCGGCCCATCGGCAGCCGGGGCGGTCGAGCCGGATGTCCGTCGGGGCCGGTCGGGGCCGGGCCCCACCCGGGTGAGCCGGGGCACGGTGGCCCGGCCGTCCCGTACCGCGATCTCCCACTCCCCTGCGGCGGCGGCCCGGTCGGCGAGCGCGCGGAGGTCGCTGTCGCTGTCCCCGTCGGGGTCGGCGGAGGAGCCGGGCGGCAGGTCCAGCAGGAGGACGCGGTCCGGGGCTTCCGCCTGGGCGCTGCGGACCAGGCCCCGGGCGGCGGCCGAGGCCGGATCGGTGTCGGCGGCGGTGGTCACGACGATGAGGGGCCGGGCCTGTGCGTCGCCCGGGTCTCCGAGGAGCCGCTGGAGGGCCCGGAGGGTGGTCGAGGTGGCCTGCCGGGCGCGGCGGGGGTCGTCACCCGGGCCGGGGTCGACGCGCAGCACCTCCCAGGGCCTGACCTGTGACGCGGCCCCGGCGGTGCGCGGTTCCTCCCAGGACCTGCTCTGTGACGCGGGCCCGGCGGTGGGCAGTTCCTCCCAGTCGACCGCGTGCGGCTCCGCCGGGAGCAGTGCGCCCGGGGCGATCGGGCGGCTGATGAGCGAGGCCACGGAGAGGACCGGCGCGCCCTGGTCATCGCTCAGGGTGAGGGTGACGCCGTCGTCCGTCCGGGCGAGCCGGACCCGGCCGGCCGTCGCCCCCGGGGTGTGCACCTCCACGCCCTGCCAGGCGAAGGCGAGCCCGCGTTCGGAGTCCCCCGTGAGGAACCCCGTGTGCAGCGCGGCGTCGAGGAGGACGGGGTGGACGGTGAAGCCGTCGGGCCCGGTGTCCACGGCCACCTCGGCGAACCAGGTCTGTTCCCGCCGCCACGCGGACCGTACGCCGTGGAAGGCGGGCCCGTACGCGTACCCGGCGGCGGCGAGTACGGGGTAGAGGTCGGCGACGTCGACGGGCTCGGCGCCCGGCGGTGGCCACGCGTCACCGCCGGGTGGCGGAGGGGCGGACGCGGGGCTCAGGGTGCCGGTGGCGTAGCGGGTCCAGTGGGTCTCGGCGGCCGGGCGGGCGTGCACGGTGAGGGGGCGCCGGCCGTGGTCGTCCGCCGCGCCCACCCCGACCTGGAACGTGAGCGTGTCGGCCGGGTCCAGCACCATGGGCGCCTCCACGACCAGTTCGGTGACGGCCGGGCAGCCCACGCGCGCGCCGCCCTGGACGGCGAGTTCCACCAGGGCCGCGCCGGGCACGACGGGCGCGCCCGCGATCACATGGTCGGCGAGCCAGGGGTGGTTCCGTGGGCTGATGGTGCCGGTGAGCGTCACCCCGCCCGTGTCGGGGTGTTCCACGGCCGCGCCGATCCAGGGGTGGGCGACCGGGGTGAGCCCGGCCCGGCCGACGTCGGCGGTCCCGCCACCGGAGGTGAGCCAGTAGTGGCGGTGCTCGAAGACGGTGGGCGGTACGGGTTCGGGCCGGGCCTCGGGCAGGACGGCCGACCAGTCGACCTGGCCGCCGTGGACGAAGAGTTCGGCCACGGAACGGAGGAAGCGGTCGCGTCCGCCGTCGTCCCGGCGGAGGGAGCCCAGCGCCACGGCGTCCTCCGCCGTCTCACTGATCGCCGCCGTCAGGACGGGGTGGCCGCTGGACTCCACGAAGAGGCCATAGCCCTCGTCCGCGAGCGCGGTGACGGCGTCGGCGAACCGTACGGGGCTGCGCAGGTTGCGGGCCCAGTAGCCAGGGTCGAGCGGGCCGTCGACCCAGCGGACATCGACGGTGGAGAGCCAGGGCAGACGCGGCCGGACCGAGACCACGTCCGCGAGAAGGCCGGAGATCTCCGCCGTGACCGCGTCCACCTGGGCGGAGTGGGAGGCGTAGTCGACCGGAACACGGCGGACCCGGACCTCACGGGCCCGGTAGGTCTCCGCCAGGGCGTCCAGTAGGTCCGGGTCGCCGGAGAGGACGACGGCGTTCGGGCCGTTCACGGCGGCCAGCGACACCCCCGCCGGGAGTTCGACCTCGTCAGGAGAGAGAGCCACCGAGAGCATCCCGCCCCGGCCCGCCAACCCCTCAGCGATCACCTGGCTGCGCAGGGCCACCACCTTCGCCGCGTCCTCCAGCGAGAGCGCCCCCGCCACACAGGCCGCCGCGATCTCCCCCTGCGAATGCCCCACCACCGCGTCCGGACGGAACCCATACGACTCCCACAGAGCGGCCAGCGACACCATCACCGCGAACGACACCGGCTGCACCACATCCACCCGCTCCAAACCACCCCCCTCACGCACCACCTCAGCCAACGACCACTCCACAAACGGCGCCAACGCCGCCCCACACTCCTCCATCCGCGCCGCGAACACCGGCTCGGACTCCCACAACTCCCGACCCATCCCCACCCACTGCGCCCCCTGACCCGGAAACACCAACACCGACCGCCGAGCCATATCCGCGACCTCACCCACCACCACATCCACCGACGAGCCACGGTCCGCGACCACACGCAGACCCTCCACCGCACCCTCCGCAGACGACGCCAACACCACCGCACGGTGCTCCCGCACCGCCCGCGCCACCACCAACGACCGCCCCACCCCCACCAACGACACCCCGTCCCTGCTGAAGTGCTCCGCCAACCGACCCGCCTGAACCCCCAACACCCCCGCACTCCGACCCGACACCACCAACGGCACCACCCCACCCCTAGCCCGGGCCGACTCCTCAACCCCACCCGACCCTTCCTCAATCACCACATGCGCATTCGTCCCCGACACCCCGAACGACGACACACCCGCCCGACGAGGACGCCCATCCGACCTCCCCCACGGCACCGCCTCCGTCAGCAACTCCACCCGCCCCGAATCCCACTCCACCTTCTCCGACGGACGGTCCACATGCAGCGTGCGCGGCAACACCCCGTACCGCAGCGCCAGCACCATCTTGATGACACCGGTCACCCCCGCCGCCGCCTGGGCATGACCGATGTTGGACTTCACCGACCCCAGCCAGAGCGGCGTCTCACGCCCCTGTCCATAGGTCGCCAACAGGGCCTGTGCCTCGATCGGATCCCCGAGGACCGTGCCCGTACCATGCGCCTCCACCGCGTCGACCTCCGACGCGGACAGACCGGCACTGGCCAGGGCCCGCCGGATCACCCTCCGCTGTGCCGATCCGTTCGGCGCGGTCAGGCCGTTGGACGCGCCGTCCTGGTTGACCGCCGAACCTCGCAGCACCGCCAGGACCTCACGGCCCTCCCGTACCGCGTCCGACAACCGCTGCACCACCAGCACACCCACACCCTCGGCCCAGCCGGTGCCGTCGGCGGCGTGGGCGAAGGACTTGCACAGGCCGTCGGCGGAGAGACCGCCCTGGCGGGAGAACTCGGTGAAGACACCGGGGGTGGCCATCACCGTGACCCCGCAGGCCAGCGCCGTCGCGCACTCGCCGGAGCGGATGGCCTGGGCCGCCAGATGCAGGGCGACCAGCGACGACGAGCACGCCGTGTCCACGGTCACCGCCGGGCCGCGCGCACCGAGGACATACGACAGCCGTCCGGACAGCACGCTCGACGCGGTTCCGGTGAGCAGATATCCGGCACCGTCATCGGCACCGACACCGTAGGACTGGGCCGAGGCTCCGACGAAGACGCCGAGATCCTGACCCCGTACGGCGGCGGGGTTGACGCCCGCGCGCTCCAGCGCCTCCCAGGACGTCTCCAGCAGCAGCCGCTGCTGCGGATCCATCGCCAGCGCCTCACGCGGCGAGATCCCGAAGAAGTCCGCGTCGAAGAGGCCCGCGTCACGCAGGAAGCCACCGCGCCGGGTGTGTGAGGAACCGACGGCCTCCGGGTCCGCCGTGAACAGGGCGTCCAGGTCCCAGCCCCGGTCCTCCGGGAAGCCGGTCACGGCGGTCTCGCCCCGGTCCAGCAGGTCCCAGAACCCCTCGGGGTCGGTGATGCCGCCGGGCAGCCGCAGCCCCATGCCGACGATCGCGACCGGCTCGTCCCGGGCCGCCTCCAGTTCGGCCACCCGGTCCCGGGTCCGGCGCAGTTCGGCGGTCAGGCGCTTGAAGTAGGCGAGGTTCTTCTCTTTGTCGTCCACGGTGGTCCTCGGGGCTCAAGTGTCCTCGGTACGGGCGGGTGTGGCCCTGGTGGGCCCGGGGCGGGCGGCCGTGCTCCACGGC
>NZ_JBHVHF010000442.1:0-4960 GCF_042800315.1 Streptomyces sp. NPDC057638 | reverse complement strand
GCCTTCGGCATGGGCGGCACCAACTGCCATCTCGTCCTCACCGACCCGCCCGCGCGCCCGGCCCCGGCGGCGACACCCGCCACCACCACCCCGGTCCCCTGGCTGCTGTCGGGTCGGAGTGCGGCGGCGCTGCGGGGTCAGGCCGCCGCGCTGGGTGCGGTGGGTGACACCGATCCTCAGGCGGTCGGCTGGTCGTTGCTGTCGTCGCGCGGACGGTTCGAGCACCGCGCGGTGGTCCTGGGCGCACCGGCGGTGGGGCTGGAGGCCCTGGCGGGCGGCGAGCCCGTGGAGTCGGTGGTCCGGGGCGTGGTGGGTGCTTCGGGCCGGACGGCGCTGGTCTTCCCGGGCCAGGGCGCCCAGTGGGTGGGGATGGCGCTGAGGCTGGCCGAGGAGTCGGCGGTGTTCGCGGCGCGGCTGGCGGAGTGTGAGACGGCTCTCGCGGGCTTTGTGGACTGGTCGCTGGCGGACGCGCTGCGGGATGAGGGTCTGCTGGGCCGGGTGGATGTGGTGCAGCCCGCGTCGTTCGCGGTGATGGTGTCGCTGGCGGCGCTGTGGGAGTCGTACGGGGTGACCCCGTCGGCGGTGGTGGGTCATTCGCAGGGTGAGATCGCGGCCGCGTGTGTCGCCGGTGTGCTGTCGCTGGAGGACGCGGCGCGGATCGTGTGCGTCCGGAGCCGGGCCATCGCGGGCGCGGCGAGCGGGGACGGGACCATGGCGTCCCTGCGGGTGTCGGCCGCGCGCGCTGAGGAACTGCTGCCGGAGGGTGTGTCGATCGCGGCGGTCAACGGCCCGTCGCAGGTCGTGGTGTCGGGTGCGGTCGGTGCGGTGGACGCGCTGGTCGCCGCGTGTGAGCGCGAGGGTGTCCGGGCCCGCCGGATCGCCGTGGACTACGCCTCGCACTCGCCCGCGATGGACGCCCTGAGTGAGGAGCTGACGCGGGCGCTGGCCGGGGTCGCTCCCCGCGAGGGCCGCTTCCCGCTGTTCTCCACGGTGACGGGGGAGTTCGTCGAGCCGCTGAGCATGGACGCGGGGTACTGGTTCCGTAATCTGCGCCAGCCGGTCCGGTTCGCCGAGGCCATCGAGTCGCTCGCCGCCGACGGCTACGGCGTTTTTGTCGAAGCCTCCTCGCACCCCGTGCTGACCGCCGCCATCGAGGAGACCCTGGAGAGCGCGGGCTCCGAGGACACCGTTGTCACCGGCTCCCTGCGCCGTGACGACGGCGGTCTGGACCGCTTCCTCGCCAGCGCGGCCGAGCTGTGGGTCCGTGGTGTCGACGTCGACTGGTCCGCCGCGTTCCCGGCCGAGCGACCGGAGCTGGTCGACCTCCCCACGTACGCCTTCCAGCGTCGGCGGCACTGGTTCGACAGCGTCGCGCCCGAAGGGGACCCGGAGACGCTGGGCGGGGTCGTCGCGCGGCTCGCCGGGGTGGGGGCGCGGGAGCGGCGGCGGGTGCTGCTGGATCTGGTGCGGGGGCAGGCCGCCGCCGTACTCGGTCATACCGACGGCGACGCGATCCCGGCCCGCACACCGTTCAAGGACCTCGGTTTCGACTCCCAGTCCGCCGTGCGGCTGCGCGGCCGGGTCGGTGAGGCACTGGGCCTGAGACTGCCCACCACCGTGCTCTTCGACCATCCGACGCCCGAGCGGCTCGCCGCGCACCTGGACGGGCTCGCCCTCGGCCGGCCGACGGCCGCCGCCGTGCCCGTGGCCGCGCCCCGGGCGGTGGCGGCCGGTGACCCGATCGCCATCGTCGGGATGGGGTGCCGCTTCCCTGGCGGGGTGCGTTCGCCGGAGGATCTGTGGGAGCTGGTGCGCTCCGGGTCCGACGCCGTCTCGCCCTTCCCGGCGGACCGTGGCTGGGAGCTGGACCGGCTCTTCGCCGACCCCGACGGGCCCGGCGGTTCCACCGTACGGGAGGGCGGGTTCCTCCATGACGCGGGCGACTTCGACGCCGGTTTCTTCGGCATCAGCCCGCGCGAGGCGCTGGCGATGGACCCCCAGCAGCGGCTGCTGCTGGAGACCGCGTGGGAGGCGCTGGAGCGGGCGGGGATCGATCCGCAGCGGCTCGGTGCCACCGCGACCGGGGTCTTCGTCGGCGCGATGGCGCAGGAGTACGGTCCCCGGCTGCACGAGGCGTCCGACGGGATCGAGGGCTATGCCCTCACCGGCACCACCAACAGCGCCCTGTCCGGCCGGATCGCCTATGTCCTGGGCCTTGAGGGGCCCGCGATGACCGTCGACACGGCCTGCTCCGCCTCGCTGGTCGCGGTCCACCTCGCCGCGCAGTCGCTGCGCTCGGGGGAGTGCTCGCTGGCGCTGGCGGGCGCGGCGACGGTGATGGCGCGGCCGGGCATCTTCGTGGAGTTCAGCCGGCAGCGCGGGCTGGCCCCGGACGGCCGGGTCAAGGCGTTCTCCGACCGGGCGGACGGCACCGGCTGGGGCGAGGGTGTCGCCACGCTCGTCCTGGAGCGGCTCTCCGACGCGCGCCGCAACGGCCACCCGGTGCTCGCCCTGCTCTCCGGGACCGCCGTCAACTCCGACGGCGCCTCCAACGGTCTGACCGCCCCCAACGGCCCCTCCCAGCAGCGCGTGATCCGTCAGGCCCTCGCCAACGCGCGGGTGCCCGCCACCGAGGTGGACACGGTGGAGGCGCACGGCACCGGCACCACCCTCGGCGACCCGATCGAGGCCGCCGCGCTGATCGAGGTCTACGGCCGAGACCGCGCGCCCGGCCGGCCGCTGTGGCTGGGCTCCACCAAGACCAACATCGGCCACACCCAGGCCGCCGCCGGGCTCGCCGGGGTCATCCGCACCGTCCAGGCCATGCGCCACGGTCTGCTGCCCCGCTCCCTCCACGCGGATCCGCCGACCACGCACGTGGACTGGTCGGCGGGCACCGTCCGCCCCCTGACCGACGCCGTGCCGTGGCCCGTCACGGACCATCCGCGCCGTGCGGGCGTCTCCGCCTTCGGCGTCAGCGGCACCAACGCCCATGTGATCCTCACGGAGTCCCCCGAGGCCCGTATCCCGGCCGTCGGCGAGGCACCGGAGCCCGAGGGCGCCCCCGCGGCGGAGCCGGGGACCCCGCTTCCGTACGTCCTCTCCGCCCACACCCCCGACGCCCTCGCCCGGCAGGCGCGGCTGCTCCAGGCGCGGCTGCGCGGTGACACCCCGCCGCGCGGCCAGGACCTGGCGCACTCGCTCGCCACCGCGCGGGCCCGCTTCCCCGAGCGCGCCGCCGTGCTCGCGGACGGGCCCGGCGAACTGGACCGGTTGCTCGGGGTGTTCGCCGACGGCGGTGAGGACCCCCGGCTGGTGCGCGGCACGGCCGCGGGCGATGACCGGGTCGTCTTCGTCTTCCCCGGCCAGGGTGGTCAGTGGACCGGTATGGCCGCCGCGCTGCTGGCGGACGCGCCGGTCTTCGCGGCCCGGATGGCGGAGTGCGACGCGGCGCTCGCCGAGTTCACCGACTGGTCCCTGCTGGACGTGGTGCGCGGCGCCGAGGGCGCGCCCCCGCTGGACCGGGTCGACGTGGTCCAGCCCGCGCTCTTCGCCACCATGGTCTCCCTCGCCGCGCTCTGGCGTTCGTACGGCATCGAGCCCGCCGCCGTGGTCGGCCACTCCCAGGGCGAGATCGCCGCCGCCTGTGTCGCCGGGGCGCTCAGCCTGCGGGACGCGGCGCGCGTGGTCGCGCTGCGCAGCCGGGCCATCAGGACGACCCTGGCCGGCCGGGGCGCGATGGCGTCCGTCTTCCAGCCCGCCGAGCGGGTGACGGAGCTGCTGGAGCGCTGGGACGGCCGGATCTCGGTCGCCGCCGTCAACGGACCGCGTGCCGTCGTCGTCTCCGGCGAGGCGGCGGCCGTCGCCGAACTCCTCGCGCACTGCGGCGAGTCGGGGATCCACGCCCGTAACATCCCGGTCGACTACGCCTCGCACTCCGCCCAGGTCGAGTCGCTCCGCGAGGAGCTGGCCGGGCTGCTGGCGCCGATCCGGCCGCGCCCGGCCGAGGTGCCGTTCCACTCCACCGTCACCGCGACCGTCCTCGACGGCACCGAGCTGACCGCCGACTACTGGTACCGCAACCTGCGCGGGACCGTGCGGTTCGAGGAGGTCGCGCGGACCCTCGCCGCCTCGGGCCACCGGGTCTTCGTGGAGTCCAGCCCCCACCCCACCCTCACCATCGCCGTCCAGGAGACCCTGGAGGCCGGTGGCGTCACCGACGGGGCCGCACTCGGCACCCTGCGCCGGGGCGACGGCGGCGGGGACCGCTTCCTCACCTCGCTCGCCGCGCTCCAGACCCATGGCGTGGAGCCCGACTGGTCCACCGTGCTGGCCGGGCTCGACCCGCGCGTGGTCGACCTGCCGACCTACCCCTTCGAGCGGGAGCGCTACTGGTGGACCGCGCCGCCGCCCGCCGCCGTCACCGGCGGCCCGGCCCGGCCCGACTGGCGCTACGAGAGCGCCTGGCGGCCCCTCGCCGACCCCGTGGCCCCCGCCCTGTCCGGCCGCTGGCTCCTCCTCGCCCCCGTGGGAACGGATGACGGCCGGGACGAGGGGATCGCCGCCGCCCTGCGGGACGCCGGGGCCGACCCCGTACTCCTGCGGTACCAGCCCGACGGATCCGACGCCGCCACACTGCTGCGGACCCTGGACGGGCGGGAGGTCACCGGCGGTGTGCTCGCCCTGTCCGGGCCCGCCCCCGAGGCACCGGACGCCGGGACCGCCCACGCGCTGACCCTCCTCGTCGGTGTCCTGACGGCGCTGGACGGGGCCGGGGTCGACGCGCCCCTGTGGTGGGCCACCCGCGGAGCCGTCTCGACCGGGCCCGCCGACCCGGCGCCCGGTATCGCGGGCGCCGCGCTGTGGGGCGCCGGACGGGCCGTGGCACTGGAGCGGCCCCAGCGCTGGGGCGGTCTGGTCGACCTCCCCGAGCGGTGGGACACCCGGGCCGGGGAGCGGC
>NZ_JBHVHF010000441.1:0-4997 GCF_042800315.1 Streptomyces sp. NPDC057638 | reverse complement strand
GACCGGCACCACCGGGAACGGGCCGCCGGGTCAGCGGCGCCGGGTGAGCAGGGTGACCGCCCGGTCGAACGCGGAGTCGCGGTCGGCGGCGAACTCCTCCTCGGTGAAGACGGGCACGGAGATATGCGGGGGCACGCCCGCGGCCTCGTGGGAGTGCCCGCGCGGGGTGGTGTACCGCTCGTTGGAGAGGCCGAAGCGCCAGCCGTTGGGCAGGACCCGGCCCAGGACGTCGGAAAGGGCGCCCTGGGTGTTCCCGCCGATCAGGGTGGTCCGCAGCGGGCGTTCGGCGAGCGCCTTGGTGAAGGTCTCGCCCGCGCTGACGGTGGCACCCGAGGCGAGAACCGCGACGGGGCCGGTGTAGCGCGGGACCCCCGCCTCCGGGACCACCCGCGCGGTGTACCGGGGGGTGAAGCGGGTGGCGTCGGCGGGGTCGTTCCTGACCTGCTTGCGGTAGGCCGGGTAGCCGCGGTCGGTGAGCCGGGCGGCGATCTGGAGGCCCAGTTCATCGCTGCCGCCCTGGTTGACCCGGACGTCCACGATCAGACCGCGCCAGGCGGTGCGCCCCTGGGTACGGGCCCGGGTGATGATCCGGTCGAGCACCCGGTCGAGTTCGGCGGCGTCGGCCTCGGTGCCGGTGTACTCCGGTGTGTACCCCGCGAACCGTCCGATCCGCAGATAGCCGATACCGCCGGGGAGGTCCGCGTACCCGATGGCGCCGTGGGCATGGGTCTCCAGCCGGGCGCCGCCGAGGTCGCGGCGCTCGATGAAGGCCCGGGTGCGCTCGTCGTAGGCGTCGTCGGGGAGGACCGTGCCGGCACGCTGCCCCATGGAGGACCGGCCCAGGTCGGGGGCGTCCAGGGAGACATGCGCGTCCTGGAGCGGCTGGGTCATCTCCGAGAGGATGTCGAACAGCTCCGCCGGGGTGGTGCCCGCGTGGACCCTCGGGCGGTACCGGTCGCGCGTCGCGTCCCAGTCGACACCCCTGCGGTCGAAGAAGGCGTAGTTCTCCGCGAAGGTCTGCCAGAAGACGTCGAAGGTGGCCACCGGGTCGGTGGGGCCGGGCTTGCCGCAGCGCTCGGGCAGTGCCGCGATCCGGTCCAGGGAACGGGTGCCGAGCGAACCGTGGATCCTCAGTCCGGCACGATCGCCGCCCTGGGGCGCCATCGTCAGGGCGTACCCCGCGCCCTCGAACCTGACGGTGCCGTCGGGAGCGGGCCGCCCCTGGCTCCTGGCGCTGGGGCCGGGCAGGCAGCTCAGCGCGGTGGTGTCCCAGACCCGCAGCTCACCGCCCTGTACGGAGACGACGGTCCCGTGCCCGTCCATCCGCCAGACCCCCTGGACCGAGGCCGCGCCGTGCGCGGGCCTCGGTGGCGCGGCGGTCGCGGGTACCGCGGCGGCGGTGGACACGGCGCCCGCGAGCGCGAGTACGGTCCCGGCGGCGAGGAGGCCGCGCCGGGCCCCGGGGATGGCGGACTTCACTGGTGTCACTGTGTTCCTCCCATGATCGGTCCTGACCATGGTTCCGCCGCCGCCCCGGGCCTGGCGTCCCCCCTCGGGTTGTCATCCATGTCACACCTCGGTCGTATGAGAGGAGTTGACTCCCCTAGGGGCCCGCCCGTCGTCCCCGGGGTTCGGCAGGTGATCAGGGGCGGGCGGGGCTGACGCCGGACCGGCCGGAAGGGCGGGGTGCGCCGCCACCCGGCCTCCGCCCGGGCGCGGGCCGCTCAGCCACGGGTGAGGCGGAGGGTGCGGTCGTCCCGCCTGTCGGACTGCCCGCGTACGGGGAGGAGTTCGGCTTCGATGCCGCGGCGGCCCAGGTCCCGCAGGAGGGAGCCGAGCGCGGGATAGGCGACTCCCGCCGAGTCATTGAGCGGGTGGAGGCGGACCTCCCGGGCGACGCGGCACAGTTCGCACAGCGCGGTGAGGTGCGCGGCGCGATCGAAATGGCGCGGATAGGTGAACAGCAGAAAGCCCGAGACCGCCAGGGAGAAGGAGTCGCTGGGGAAGGGCAGCACGGGCAGCGACGCAGCCCGGTAGTGGCCGGTGCCCTCGGCCCGGTCGCGGCGGTAGTCCCGCAGGAAGACCCCGGCGGCGTCGGCCCAGCGCTCCACATGCGTCCACTGACCCGAGGCGTCGAGGTCGAAGCGGTCGGGCTGGGCGGCCGTCCACTGGCGTACCCGGGCGAGACCGTCGTCGATCGCGGTGGCGAGACGGGGTGCGTCCATGCGGTAGGAGGGGTCGACGCTGATGGCCGTGCCGCCCAGGGAGCGGACGGTGGCCGCGAAGTCACTCGCCCCGCCAGGGCAGTCCAGCACAGGTCCGGTGAGGATCCGCTCCGTGGAGAGTGCGAACTGCTCCCGGTACTCGGCGTACGGGCGGCTGGAGATGATGATGTCGCCGATGGGGTCGCGGGCGCCGGTCGCGTTCACGCCGTACCGCCCGGGCCTTCAGGGCCGCTGGCACCGCGGTCCGGTGCCGGGGCCGCCGGACGGGACGGTACGGCTGCGGTGGGTGCGTCCAGCGGGACGGCACCAGGGCTCGGTGGAGACACGGACATAGGTCGCATCGTAGGGACACTGCCCTAGAGACGCGCCCGCCGCCCAACACTCCCTCCCCCAGGGGTACTTGGTCTAGACCTGGAGAGTTGAGAAGACTACGCTCACTCTTGGTCTAGACCGCAAGTGCTTGATCGCCTCCCCCACCCTGGCGACCCCCACACCTCTTCCAGGAGCGAAGCATGCGCAGAAAGATCACATCCGCCCTCGTCAGCCTCGGTATCGCGGCCGGTGGCCTGGTCGCCCTCACCGGGAGCGCGCAGGGGCACGGCTACGGTGACTCCGTCGTCAGCCGTCAGCAGCTGTGCGCGACAGGCGTGGTGCAGAACTGCGGCCAGATCGTCTGGGAGCCCGAGAGCGTCGAGGGGCCGCAGGGCTTCCCGGCCCAGGGGCCCGCCGACGGAAAGATCTGCGCCGGTGCCAACGGCCGGTTCTCCGAGCTGGACGACCCGCGCGGCGGCGCCTGGCCCACCACACAGCTCTCCGCCGGGCAGAGCCACACCTTCAGCTGGAAGATCAAGGTCCGGCACGCCACGGCCGACTTCCGCTACTACATCACCAAGGACGGCTACAACCCCGCCAAGCCGCTGACCCGCGCGGACCTGGAGCCCCAGCCGTTCCTCACCGTGCCGTTCGGCGGAGTCCGCCCGGCGGCCACCGTGACGCACAACGGCACCCTGCCGAAGAAGTCCGGACGCCATCTGATCCTCGGCGTCTGGAACATCTCGAATACCGCTAACGCGTTCTACTCCTGCTCCGACGTGCGGTTCTAATACGCGGTACACAGGGCACTGAGCACACGGCCGGATCCCCCCGACGAGCCGTCGGGGGGATCCGGCGTGGGCACACGGGGCCGGTCAGGGCACCGGGCGGGTACGCCCCCGGGGCTCCGCGAACTCAGCGAATCCGGCAGACCCGGCGAACTCAGCCAACTCGGCCAACCCGGCGAACTCGGCGGCACCACCCCGCCGGGCGGCCGCCCTCCGCTCGATTCAGGACCGTCCCTGTCCCCGTTCCCTTCTACGCTCCCGCTCAGTACCTCATCGACGGGAGAACACCATGGCCACCTTCGTACTCGTTCCCGGCGCCTGGCTCGGCGCGTGGGCCTGGGAGGAGACCGTCCACGGGCTGCGGGAGCGCGGGCACAGCGCGTTCCCGGTGACCCTGACCGGGCTGGCCGAGCGGGCCGGGCAGGGCGGGCCCCAGACGGATCTGGAGACCCATATCGCGGACATCCTCGACCTGGTCGAGCGGCACGACCTGCGGGAGGTCACACTGGTCGCCCACAGCTACGGGGGCGCTCCCGTCACCGGGGCGGCCGGACGGCTCGGGGACCGGCTGGAGCGGGTGGTCTATGTGGACAGCGCGCCGTTCCCGGAAGGCATGCGGGTGCTGGACCTGATGCCGCCGGAGACCGTGGCGGAACTGGGGCGCCAAGTCGCCGGCGCCGGTGAGGGCTGGCGGCTGCCGATGCCGCCTCTGGAGGTCGTGGGCCTGACCAGCAGCCTGGACGGGCTGGACGAGCGGCAGCGGGACGTGCTGCGCGCACGGGCCACCCCCCAGCCGTACGGTACGTACACCCAGCCGCTCGCCGGTCCGGTCGAGCCCGGGGCGGGGGTGGACCGCGTCCTGGTCGCCTGCCACGACTTCCATGCCCTGCTGGAGGCCGGGGTACCGGAGCTGGCCGCGCTCACCCAGCCGCCCTGGCGGCGCTTCGACCTGGCGACGGGACACTGGCCGATGCTGTCGACGCCCGGGGAACTCGCCCGCGTTCTCGACCAGGCCGTCTCCTGACCCTCCCGCCGTCCCTCGGCACCACGCTGCGCTTCCCGGTGTTCCCGGTGTTCCCGGTGTTCCTGGCGTTACCGGCGTTACCGGCGTTCCCCGGCGGGGCGCGCGCACCGGGCCCGGGTGGGCACGTCGCCCCCTTCCGGGGGCGTGCGGTACATTTTGCGCGCCCTTGACCGGCATCACCTGCGACAACGGAGAACGGCCCGCGATGAGCGACATAGTCAGTGGACTCGGCCGCACCAGTGCCTATGGCGCCCTCGGTGTGGTTCTGCTGATCCTCGGAATCCTTCTGGTCGACCTGCTCACCCCGGGCAAGCTCGGCCGCCAGATCTGGCAGGACCGCAACCGCAACGCCGCACTGCTGCTCAGTTCGGCGCTGCTGGGCGTGGGCGGGATCGTCTTCACCTCCATCTGGACGACCTATGACGACTTCGTCAAGGGACTGGTCTCCACGGCCGCGTTCGGTCTGCTGGGGCTGGTGATGATGGCGGTGGCGTTCCTGGTGGTGGATCTGGTGACGCCCGGGAAGCTGGGCGAGACACTGGTCCAGCCGGAGCCGCATCCGGCGGTGTGGGTGACCGCGTCGTGCAATATCGCGGTGGCGGCGATCGTGTCGGCCTCGATCGCCTGACCTTCCCGACCTTCCTGTCG
>NZ_JBHVHF010000440.1:0-5018 GCF_042800315.1 Streptomyces sp. NPDC057638 | reverse complement strand
GCTGCGGGGGGCCCGGCCCGGGCCTACCCCGGGTTGTATTGTTTTCCCGGGGGTGTGGGGGGGGGCCTGGGGGGGGGCGGTTGGGCGTCCACCCCCACCGGCCGACCTCCGCGGAACACGTCTCAGGAGCCGTTGTACCGCTCGATGGTCGTCACGTTGGGGAAGTGCCAGGAGTCGGGTGCGGACTCCCAGCCGTGGGTGGGCGCGTTGAGGCTGCCGTCGGCCTTGGCGGTGAAGGTGATGCCCTTCACGGTGCCGGCGCTGTAGCCGTAGAGGGTGCCGAGGTCGTCGCGGCCGTCACCGTTGTAGTCGCCTGTGACGATCTTCATATTGGGCCGGTGGTAGCCACCGGCGGCCAGCGCCAGGATCTCCTTGCGGCCGCCGAAGACCCCGTCCTTGCCGGTCGGGGTGAAGCTGATGACCGCGTCCCGGCCGTCGGCGTAGTCGTACCAGGTGACGATCTCGTCGCGGCCGTCGCCGTCGAAGTCACCGGAGTGCACGCTGGTGCGGTCGAAGCTGCCCCAGTCGGGGCTGTTCCAGCCGGTGTGCAGCGGGTCGTTGAAGCCGCCGTCGGGCCGGGCCGTGAAGGAGAACAGCCGGGCGCTGCCGTCGGCGTACCCGTAGAACGCGCCGATGTCGTCCCGGCCGTCGGCGTTGTAGTCACCGGTCGCGAACTTCATACCGCTCGCGCTCCAGCCGGTCTCCCGGGTGAAGGAGGAGAAGGGGGAGTTGAAGCCGCCGTCCGGCTTGGAGAGGAACGTGAACAGCTTGTCGGAGCCGTCGGCGTAGTCGTACCAGGTGGCGAGGTCGTCCCGGCCGTCTCCGTTGAAGTCACCGGCCTGGACGGAGATACGGGAGTGGGACCAGTTGCCCGCCGGGGTCTCCCAGGAACCGATGGCCCCGCCGAAGGTGCCGTCGTGCCTGCCGAGCCAGGTGAAGGCCTTGACCCGGCCGTCGGAGTAACCGTAGAGGGCGGCGATGTCGCCCAGCCCGTCGCCGTTGAAGTCACCGGTGGTGTGCTTCATGTTCGGGGCGTGCCAGTTGCCCGCGGCCGACTCGTAGGAGACGGGGGGCGCGTCGAACCGGGCGTCGGCGGCGCCCTGGAAGGTGCGCATCGCGTCGTTGCCCGCCGAGAAGTCGTACCAGGCGGCCAGGTCGCTGAAGCCGTCGCCGTTGTAGTCGTGGCGGATCGCGGTACCGCTCGACCACTGCGCCACGTTCCCGGCGTCGAGGACGACGAGGTTGCCCCGGTTCTGGAGCCGCAGCTGTCCACCGGCGGCGGTGGTCTTCGACTCCCACAGCGTCCGGGTGCCGTCGGCGGAGGTGACGGTCAGATTGCCGTTCGTGCCGAACGCGGCGACCGCGCCCGGGTTACCCGCCGTCCCGGTGGACCAGAGGGTCCTCTGGGCATTGGAGGTGATGACGAGGTTGCCGTCCGCGCGCATGGTCAGCTTGGCGGAGGTGGAGACCAGGGTCTCGCCGGGCAGCAGCCGGCCGCCCGGGACGAGCCGGGAGCCGAAGGCGGTGTTGTCGGTGCGTGCGGCGACGGCGCTGTTGCGGGTCTCGGTCTCGTTGAGGCATCCGCCCTGCCAGGACCGGCTGCTGACGCCCACCAGCTCAGGACGGTTGTTGACGGTACGGAGGATGGGTCCGCCCGCGTCCCCGGCGCAGATGGCGTCGGCCGCGGTGACCCCGGAGATCCCGGCGCTGGTCGCGTCCACGGAGTCGACGGTGAAGTCGGCGGTGTGCAGGCGACCGGGGATCCACTGCGTCTTGGTGCGCCCGTACCCGGCCACCTTGAGCGTCTCGCCCGCGGTGAGCGCCGTGGTGGCGACCGGGACCGGGGCGATTCCGGTGGCGGGCTTGGCGAGGCGGGCCAGGACGATGTCCCGGTCACCGCGCGGCACCAGCTCCAGGATCTCGCTCACCACCCCGCCGGTCCCGGTCAGGTTGGTGCGGCCCACCGTCGCCGTCGACGGGAGGGCGGGCTTGCCCGCGGCGATCGGGCCGGGCCGCTTGGGGTCCGTGGCGAAACAGCTCGCCGAGGTCAGCACCCAGGAGGGGTCGATGAGGGCGCCGGAGCAGGTGCGGGCGTTGCCGCCGGCGCCGATCGCTATCTGCGCGGTGAAGGCGTACGAACCGTCCGCCGCGGGTGTTCCGCCAGCGGCCTGGACGGACGTGGGTGCCAGGACGCCGACGGCGGCGAACGCCGCGGCGGCCGCGACGACGGCGGCGGCGCGTGGGGGTCTCGCGGACACGTATTTCCTTCTGCGGGTGTGGGGAGGGGGAAATGTTCCATGGCGGCGGCACCGAGGCCGCACCGGCAGGAAGGGTATCCCCTTCGCCGCTGACGTGGGGTTTTTCCAAGAGTTGTATGCATGCGTGGTGCATTCATCACGTGATAGGGGAGGTCGCGGGGCCGTCGCGGACCAGAGGACCTGCCGACCCGGATACCGCCTGGCATGATCGCCGTCATGGAACCCCTACCCCCCTCCCTCACCCTCGCCACCGTGGCCGACGTCCACGAGGTCCTCGCCGACCACGCCCGCTACTGGGGCGAGCGTGATCTGCGCTCGCTGCATCTGCTGGCGGTGGTACGGGAGTTCGGCCCGACCTGTCTGGTGGCGCGTGACGAGGAGGGGATCCGCGGGTACGTCTTCGGTTTCCTCACCCCTTCCGGAGCCGCGTATATCCATCTCGTCGCGGTCCGCGATGACTCCCGTGGCACCGGTCTGGGGCGGCGGTTGTACGAGGCGTTCGCCGAGGCGGCCGGGGAACAGGGGGCGACCTCCCTCAAGGCGATCACCTCGCCCGCCAACACGGGATCGATCGCCTTCCACCGTTCCCTGGGGTTCACCTCATCGCTGGTCGACGACTACCACGGTCCCGGGCGGCCCATGGTGGTCTTCGCCCGGTCCCTGCCGGTCCGGGGCTGACCGGCCGGGCGACGGACGCTGGTTCCGGCTCCGCCCGTGCCCTTCCACCGCCGCGGTGGCCCACCGTCAGGGGAAGGCCCGTTGCCGTCCTCAGACTTCGGCGGGAGGACCGGCCAGGCTGACCCGCAGGGCGATCACGTCGTAGTGGGAGTAGGAGTTGATGTCGTCGGTCAGCTCCAGGAGGACCTCTCCGGCCGTACGGCTCCAGCGCTCCCAGCGCTCGTCCATCTCCCCGGATCCCGTCTCGTCCGGTGCGCCGAGTTCCGCGCGGATCAGCGCGCCCAGACGGTCGTACTCGGCGTGGAGGTCGGCGCGTGCCGCCTCCGGCCGCCGGGTCCACGCCGGACCGTAGTCGCCGTCGAGATCGTCCTCGTCAGCCTCGTCAGCCTCGTCGTCCTCGCTGTCGTCACCGGCCTCCTCCGGCTCCTCGTCGAACGGTGGCCAGTACAGCGCGCACGGCAGCCGCAGATAGGTGTCCCCGGCGCCCTCCCCCGGAGCGTCCCCGAGTTCCAGCCGCCATCCGACGCCGCCGCCGCTGTCGTCGCCCTTGTCGCCCTCGTCGTCACAGGAGTGGGGCCCGCCGGCCCCGCCGCCCCAGGCGATCTCCGGGCGCCCGCCCGGACCCGGCCGGGCCCACCCGTGCCGCGTGAAGACGTCCTCCAGATGGGCTCTGTCCCAGGGGCGTTCGGCCAGCGTGACGAGCCGGCGCACCCAGACGGCGTCGACCGGCAAACTCTTCAAGGTCATTTCGTCATCGTAGGCACGCGAACTCGGGGGAGCGGCACGGGGAGCGGTACGAACGACGGCCCCTGCCACCGGTCAGGTACCGGTGGCCCGATACCGCCCCGCCGCCGCGCTCCTCCTCAGGGCCTGTTCCCGGCGCACCTTCGTCCACAACGCCTCGGAGGGGGCGCCGCCGCCACCGGCGGAGGAGTTCGCGGACGTCCTCATGCGCACCCTGCCGAGCGGCCCGCAGCCACGGGTGGAGGAGGGATTACGGAGGTGTGACCCCGGGCTCGCGGTCACGGCGGCGGCGCCGGGGCCGTCCTTCCCCCCGCCATCCGGCATCGCGTTGCCATTTCCGCAATGCTTGTTGCTGATATCGGGAGCGCTGGGCCACTGTCGTGCCCGGAGGTGACGAGTGATGGAGAACCATCGCGATGTTGTGATCATCGGTGCCGGGTCGGCCGGACTGACCGCCGGGCTCGTGCTGGCGCGAGCCCGGGCGGACGTCCTGGTGATCGATGACGGCAGACCCAGGAACGCGCCCGCCGCCCGGATGCACGGCTTTGTCTCCCGGGACGGGGTGGACCCCGCGGAGTTCCTGGCGACCGGGCGTGGAGAGGTGATCGGATACGGGGGTGAGCTGGCCTCGGCGCGGGTCGTCGAGGCGACCCGCGACGGCGCGGACGGGGGGTTCACCCTCGGACTGGACGACGGCACGGTGGTGCGGGCTCGCGCCGTCCTGGTCGCCACCGGGCTGACCGACGAGCTGCCCGCGATCGAGGGCGTCCATGAGCTGTGGGGCGGCGCGGTCCACCACTGCCCGCACTGCCATGGCTACGAGGTGCGCGACCGGGAGCTGGTGGTCATCGGTGGTCCGGTGGCCGCGATGAGTGTCCACCAGGCGGCCCTGCTGCGGCGCTACAGCGACCGGGTGACCCTGTGCCCCGACGGTATGGATCTCTCCGGCGCCGACCGTGACCGGCTGCGCGCGTTCGGTGTCCGGATCGCCGACGGCGCCGTCGCCCGGCTCGTCACCGACGGGAGCGGCGGGCTGACCGGTGTGGAACTGGGTGACGGCTCGGTGCGGAGCTGTGACGCGCTCTTCGTCGCGCCCGTGCCCCGCCCGAACGACGCGGTCCCGCGCGCACTCGGCTGCGCGGACGATCCGGCCACCGGGTGGGTGGCGGCGGACGCGGCGGGGGCGACCAGCGTGCCCGGCGTCTGGGCGGTGGGCAATGTGGTCAATCCGCGTGCGCAGGTGATCACGGCCGCCGGTCAGGCGTCCGCCGCCGCCATCGCGATGACGGCCTGGCTGCTGGAGCGCGATATCGCCGCCGCCGTGGAACGGGCCGGTAC
>NZ_JBHVHF010000439.1:0-5040 GCF_042800315.1 Streptomyces sp. NPDC057638 | reverse complement strand
GCCGTGGACCGTGCCCGTGGATCAACCGGCCGAGCGGCGACCTGCCGACCGACCCGCTGACCGGCTGACCCGCTGACCCGCCGACCTGCCGACCTGCCGGCCGGGCGGCAACCGGCGACCTGCCGACCGGATCAGGCCGTGTCGGCCGCCCACGGCACCGCTCGCGGCGGGCTCCCCACCGCCGGTGCGGCGGGCGCGGGCACATCGGGCCGGGGCGGGGTCCGCTGGACCGTCCAGCCGCCGTCCCCGAGCCGTCGGGCCAGCTGGGCGGCCGACGCCGCCTCCACCATCAGCGCGACCAGCCCGGTGGCCTCGCCGGGCGAGTGGTCGATCGTCATCTCCTCGATATTGACCCCCAGTTCCGCGACGGTGGAGACCAGCCGGGCGAGCTCGCCCGCCTGGTCCCCGATGAGGACATGGACGGGAATGCAGGGGAACGGCTTCTTCCCGTGCTTGCCCGGAACGCGCTCATG
Source organism: Streptomyces sp. NPDC057638 (assembly GCF_042800315.1). NCBI lineage: Bacteria > Bacillati > Actinomycetota > Actinomycetes > Kitasatosporales > Streptomycetaceae > Streptomyces > Streptomyces sp. NPDC057638. The sequence goes on along the minus strand of NZ_JBHVHF010000439.1, from coordinate 4,567 downwards.
GCCCTTCCGGCCCCGGCTGAGCAGGTCGGTGACGAGCGTCATCCCCTGAGCCCGTTCGTCGGCGCTGTCGGAGGCCAGGCTCCGCAGTCCCGCCACCACCCCGCTGAGGTCGGTGGTGAGCTCCTGGAGGATGCTGGCGACGGCCGAGGCGTTGGCGTCCAGGATGTCGACCCACAGCCGCGGGTCGCTCCCGGCGACCCGGGTGACGTCCCGCAGTCCCTGGCCGACGAGCTGTGCCGCCTCCTCCGGCATGTTCTCCAGCCGGGCCGCCATCAGGGAGGCGACCACATGCGGGGTGTGGGAGACGAGGGCGACGGCGCGGTCATGCGTACCGCTCTCCATCACGACCGGGACCGCCCGGCACAGCGCCACCACTTCGAGGGCGCGGTTGAGGGTGTCGATCGCGGTGTCCGGCGTGGGGGTGAGAACCCACGAGCGCCCCTCGAAGAGGGTGGAGCACGCCGAGAGCGGTCCGGAGGTCTCCCGCCCCGCCATGGGATGCCCGCCGATGTAGCAGGTGAAGTCGGCGCGGTCCACGGCGCCCCGCTCCGGTCCGGCCTTGACGCTGGCCACGTCGGTGTAGCTGCGGGCCAGCCCGTTGGACTGCTGCTTGGCCAGTTCCTCGGCGATGCTGCCGGGAGGCACGGCCAGCACGGCGATGTCCGCCGGGGCGGGGGGCGTGCCGACCGTGCCCGCGCCCAGGGAGGCGGCGGTACGGGCCGCCGACTCGTCCGCGTCGAGGAGGTGGACGCTCACTCCGCTGTGGGTGAGGGCGAGGGCCACCGAAGTGCCGATCAGGCCGGTGCCCACGACCGCCGCCGTACGGATCACCGGGTCCCCCCGGGTGTCTGGGCCGGACCGGGTCTCGTCTGCCCGGGGTGTCCCGGGGTGTGCGGTGGAGTCATCATGGCCGCCCTCACTCCTCGATGAGGAAGTCGGGCTGCTCGGCGACGATCTCGTCCCAGAGCAGCTGGAAGCTGAACCAGCCGAGCTGGGCGTCGCCGAAGCCCTCGCCCGCCGCGACGGCCTGCTCATGGGTGAACGCCTTCGGGGTGCCCGCCGCCAGGGCGAGCAGCTGGACCTGTGCGCAGCTGTCGTAGGTGAAGAACCAGTGGACGGCCTCGTCCAGGGAACCGCCCACCGTGATCAGCCCGTGGTGGCGCAGCAGGATGGCGCGGTTGTCGCCGAGCCGCTCGGCGATGTCACGCCCCTGTTCGAGGGAGACCGAGGGGCCCTCGTACTCCTCGTACAGGACCTGCCGCCCGTAGAACGCGGCCGACTCCTGGTCGATGGGTTCCAGCAGTCGGCCGAGCGCGCCGAGCGCGCGGGAGTGCGCGGTGTGGCCGTGGGCCGCGGCGGTCGCCTCGGGGCTGAGCTCGTGGATCTGGGAGTGGATCACGAAGGCGCTCGGATTGACCCGGTGCCGTCCGTGGACGACGTTGCCCCGGGCGTCCACGAGGATCAGATCGGCCACCCGGATGTGCCGGAACGAGACGCCGAAGGGATTGACCCAGAACTGGTCGGGATACTCCGGGTCGCGCACCGAGATATGGCCGGAGATCCCCTCGCCGAAGCCGTACTTGCCGAAGAGCCGCAGGGCCGCCGCGAGGCGCTGCTTCCGGTGCCGTCTGGTCTTCTCCGGGCTGTCGAAGACGGGTTCGCCGGGGATCGGCAGACCGGTCGTGGTGTCCGCGAGGTAGGCGGCGCGGGGCGTCGCTGCCGGGTCGGCCGGCTCGGTCAGCCTGGCCGGGTCGGTCAGGGTCGTCGCTGTGGTCAGTGAAGTCATCGTGACTGCCTCTCTCTTCCGGCCTGGGCCGGGAGGGCGGGCGCGGATGGTGGGCGTGGGGCGCCTGGTCGTCGTAGGCCGCGGCGTATGTCGTCGGAGCGCTGGTCACCGGGCGGGGTCCGGCGGGTGGCCTTCGGGTACGGGAGGTGACCCCGGTGGTCCCGGGGCGACCCCGGCGCCCGACGGCCCGGACGGCGGGTCCCCCGGGCGGGGGAGACCTCCGCTGCCGGACCCCGTCGCGTCCTCCTCGCGGGCGGACGCCACTGCGGCGACGACGAGCCCGTCAGGCGGGCAGCAGGACGTTCTCGGACCGGGGCGCGTGTGTGGCACCGGCCGACTGGAGGATGGAGGCCACGATGTCCTCGCTGCGGTCCACCAGGGACGGGATGCCGAAGGCGAAGAAGAGCGATCCGGCACCGATCAGGCCGAGCCCGTAGAGCCGCGGGTCCGGGGTGCCGCCCGCGATCAGCCTGCTGGTGGCCCGTTCGAGGTGCAGTCCGCCATGGGGGTGGCGGCTGGCGACCCCGCCGCGCAGCAGCGAGTTCAGCAGCGGCATCGCGCTGGTGGGCAGGTTGCCCGAGGAGGAGTTGACCGAGTTGATCACCCGGTCGGCGGTGAAGGCCGTACCGTCCGCCATGCTCACCTCGAAGTCCCCGCCGGAGCGCACCCGGACCTTCTGCAGACCATGACGGATGGTCAGCTGGTCCCCGTCCACCAGGTCGAGCAGGACGCAGGCGCTGCCCGGTGGCATGGGGCAGCACAGGCTCATGATCGTCCGGTAGTGGTGCCGCAGCAGCCGGACCCGGTCCTCCTCCCGCAGCAGCGGCCAGACATCGGGACCGATGTCGGGAACGGCGCGCTGGAGGATGCGCAGTCCCGGGTCGGAGGAGCGCACGGCGGCGAACTGGCGCCGCAGCCGGTCCTCCGGTGTCTCCTTGCCCAGGCTGGTGACCTCGCAGTGGACCGCCTCCAGATAGGCGCCCGCGTCCTTGAGTTCGTCCGTCACCAGGCCCGCGAACTGATCGAGGGTGATCATGCCCTGGTCGCGCGCCAGTGAGCGCATCCGCTCCTTGGTGAGATACCGGGGCTCGAACTCCAGCGGACGCTGGCGCACTCCGGGGAGCACCCCCCGGCGGGAGACCAGGCTGATATGCCCCCGGTGCCCCTGGGCGGTGAGGGCGAGGATGATGTCGACCGCGGTCAGACCGCTGCCGATGATGGCGACGTCCTCGTTGGTCCCGATCTCCCCGAAGCTGTCGGAGACCGGGTAGGGGTCGGTGATGAACCCCGGCGCTCCCTCCAGTCCGTAGATGTCCTTGGGGCTGTCGCTGCCGATGCACAGGACGACGTAGTCGAAGGCGCTCGTGCCGCCGCCGCCCGTGGTCAGCCGGACCCCGTCGGAGGTCCGCTGGGCCGCCGAGACCGAGTCCCCGACGAGGTCGATCCGCCAGCCCTGGCGCCGGAGTTCCGCCAGCGCCGCGCCGGCCGAGGCCTCCAGGTAGTCGCCGTAGACGCGCCGGGGCGCGAAGCGTGACCCCGAGTAGAGGTCGGCGGTGTTGAAGTCCTCGGCGATCCGCTCATGGGTGAGCAGCCACCGTTCGAAGTGCTTGGGGTCCCCCACGCGGACGGACATGTCGTCGGGGGCGGCGTTGACCTTGACGCAGCAGGCGTCGACTTGGTAGGCGCGACCGCGCCACAGATGCGGTGACGGTTCGAAAACCGTCAGCTTTCCCGCCGGGCCCTGTGCCTGGGCCAGGGCGTCGATGAGGCAGACCGCGGACGCGCCGCCTCCGACCACACCGATCGATATCTCAGACATATTCTAGTCGCCTATCGATATTGGGAGGAGATAGAGCTTCTCGGATCTGCTCATGCCGTTTGCTGGTCGATTCGGAGGAATTCCCTGTGCAGGAAGACGAGAGAGGACGCATGGGCGTCACTCACTCCCGCTCCGACGACCTCACCGATCATCAGCAGATGGTCACCCGCCACCAGATGGTTCTGGTAGCGGCACTCCATCCAGGCCGCTGTGTCGAGGAGCAGGGCACCGGTGTGCCGCCCCGATCGCATGGGCAGGCTGCTCAGCGCCTCCTGACGCTCGCCCGAGGGGCGGGCGAGGACGCGGGCCAGATCCTCCGAGCCGCCGTCCAGGATGGAGACCGCCCACACGCGGGATTCCATCAGGTCGTCGGCGAACGAGGACTCCCGGCGAATGCTCACCGAGATCAGTGGTGGGGACAGTGAGACGGAGGTCAGCGAATTGATCGTCATCGCGTTGTGTCGCCGGGTGGCCCCCGCGTCGGTGAACGTGCTCACCACGCAGACGCCAGTGGCGAAATTGCGCATGACGGACCGCAGATCCCCGTGGAGAGTAACGGGCGCTTGTTGTGCTGCGGGCAGCTCACTCATGCCTGTTCCTTTCTGGGAGAAGGTCGGTTGTGAGCACTTGGGCATGTTGGGGTTGGGTACCGTACGCCGTGGTAAAAGGGCGAATCTGGTACGACATCGACGTTACCGAGTCCATATCCGGCGGTGTTGCGGGGCCGCGCACAGGAAGTGGCCTGAACACGCCTCGCCCGGCCGGGGCCGTGGCGTGCGCGGTGGTGGCGGTCGAACGCGTGCCCGGTGGGGGGCGGTTGTCCGCGTGCCCGGTGGGGTGGCCGCGTACCCGATGATGTCGGTCGTCCGCGTGTGCGGTGGGGGCGGTCGGCGGCGGCGCGTCGGCACGGAGCAGGAAAAAGGACCGGGGGTCCGTCCGCTCCACCGTGAAGTGGAGCGGAC
>NZ_JBHVHF010000438.1:0-5086 GCF_042800315.1 Streptomyces sp. NPDC057638 | reverse complement strand
GGCCCGTACCGGGGGTACGGGCCCCCGGAGTCCGGCAGGTTGACGTGGGCATGGCGGGGCGATCCCGGGGCGTGGGCCCGGGGTAGGCTTGAGGGTCACCCCTGCCAGCTCACGAAAGCTCTGAGATGTCTCCTGCTGAGTCGGTATTCCCACAGCTCGAAGCTCTGCTCCCGCATGTGCAGAAGCCGATCCAGTACGTCGGCGGCGAGCTGAACTCCACCGTCAAGGAGTGGGACTCCTGCGACGTCCGCTGGGCGCTGATGTACCCGGACGCGTACGAGGTGGGTCTGCCCAACCAGGGCGTCATGATCCTCTACGAGGTACTGAACGAGCGTGAGGGCGTCCTCGCCGAGCGCACCTACAGCGTCTGGCCCGACCTGGAGGCCCTGATGCGCGAGCACCGGCTGCCCCAGTTCACCGTCGACAGCCACCGCCCGGTCAGCGCCTTCGACGTCTTCGGCCTCAGCTTCTCCACCGAGCTGGGCTACACCAACATGCTCACCGCCCTGGACCTCGCGGGCATCCCGCTGGAGGCCAAGGACCGCACGGTCGACCACCCGATCGTCCTCGCGGGCGGCCACGCCGCCTTCAACCCCGAGCCGATCGCGGACTTCATCGACTGCGCCGTCATCGGCGACGGCGAGCAGGCCGTCCTGGACATGACGGAGATCATCCGGGCCTGGAAGGCCGAGGGCCGCCCGGGTGGCCGCGAGGAGGTCCTCTTCCGGCTGGCCAGGACCGGCGGGGTGTACGTGCCGGGCTTCTACGACGTCGAGTACCTGCCCGACGGCAGGATCGGCCGGGTCGTGCCCAACCGCTCCGGCGTCCCGTGGCGGGTCTCCAAGCACACCGTCATGGACCTGGACGAGTGGCCCTACCCCAAGCAGCCCCTGGTCCCGCTCGCCGAGACCGTGCACGAGCGGATGTCCGTGGAGATCTTCCGCGGCTGCACCCGGGGCTGCCGCTTCTGCCAGGCGGGCATGATCACCCGCCCGGTCCGTGAGCGCAGCATCACCGGCATCGGCGAGATGGTGGACAAGGGTCTGAAGGCCACCGGCTTCGAGGAGGTCGGTCTGCTCTCGCTCTCCAGCGCCGACCACTCCGAGATCGGCGACATCGCCAAGGGCCTCGCGGACCGGTACACCGAGGACAAGATCGGCCTCTCGCTGCCCTCGACCCGGGTCGACGCGTTCAATGTCGACCTCGCCAACGAGCTGACCCGCAACGGCCGTCGCTCCGGCCTCACCTTCGCCCCCGAAGGCGGCTCCGAGCGGATGCGCAAGGTCATCAACAAGATGGTCTCGGAGGAGGACCTGATCCGCACGGTCGCCACCGCCTACGGCAACGGCTGGCGTCAGGTGAAGCTCTACTTCATGTGCGGTCTGCCCACCGAGACCGACGAGGACGTCCTCCAGATCGGCGACATGGCGGTCAACGTGATCGCCAAGGGCCGTGAGGTCTCCGGCTCCAACGACATCCGCTGCACGGTCTCCATCGGCGGTTTCGTCCCCAAGCCGCACACGCCGTTCCAGTGGGCCCCGCAGCTCAGCGCGGAGGCCACCGACGCCCGGCTGGAGAAGCTCCGCGACAAGATCCGCGGCGACAAGAAGTACGGCCGCTCGATCGGCTTCCGCTACCACGACGGCAAGCCCGGCATCGTCGAGGGCCTCCTCTCGCGCGGTGACCGCCGTATCGGCGCCGTCATCCGCGCGGTGTACGAGGACGGCGGCCGGTTCGACGGCTGGCGCGAACACTTCTCGTACGACCGCTGGATGACCTGCGCGGACAAGACCCTCCCCGGGTTCGGCGTGGACGTCGACTGGTACACCACCCGGGAGCGGACCTACGAGGAGGTCCTGCCCTGGGACCACCTGGACTCCGGCCTCGACAAGGACTGGCTCTGGGAGGACTGGCAGGACGCCCTCGACGAGACCGAGGTCGAGGACTGCCGCTGGACGCCGTGCTTCGACTGCGGTGTCTGCCCGCAGATGCAGACCGAGATCCAGATCGGCCCCACGGGCAAGAAGCTGCTGCCCCTGTCGGTGGTCACCAAGTAGGCGGTAGCGGCAGGAGAGGACCGGGCCCGTGCGCGTCAGTCCACGCGTACGGGTCCGGCCCGTCTCCGGTACCGGGGCCCGGGGTTAGCCTGGGCCCTCGGTCCGGGGGATGAGCGTCGGGGGGACGGCATGGGGGTCGCACCAGCAGAAGGCGGGGACGGGGACTTCCTGCTCCAGCCACCCGCCGGGGTGCACAACGCGGTGGACGGCGAGGTCGCCGGACCGGTCGTCCAGGCCGGGATGATCCAGCACCTCACCGTCCACTACCAGGGCGAACCCGCGGCGCGTCAGGACGATGAGGCCGTGCCGGTCCTCGAACTCGGCGCCACGGTGCCCCGGACGCGCGCGGACATCGAGCGGACCCGGCGAAGGCGGCCCAACCTCTGGGAGTACCTCCTGTACGCCGGGGAGCTCCGGGTGGGACTGGCGGAGCTGGAGACGAAGCGCCTCGACCACAGCCTCGGGCATCGGATCGCGGGCCAGGTGATCCAGGACGAGCTCAGTGCGAGCAGACATCTCGCGATGGAGTTCCGGGAGCTTCTGGACGTCGCTCATGGTGTGGCGGTGTGGATGTCCAAGGAGGCGCAGGAGAAGGCGTTCGGGCCGCCGGGAGTGCCGGGGGATCCCGAACTGATCACGCATATCGCCCGTCGGCTCCTGAGTACCTACGAGTCGCTGATGGACCGCGCCATCGCGCTGCGCTCGGTGCGACCCCCCAGCCGGATGGCGACCTTGTTCGAGATCGCCTCCCGCTATCCGCAGGCGGCCATCGACGGGTTCGACGCGTTCGTGGAGACCCTGGTGCGGCAGGTGGACCACGCTTCGACGGTCCTGGCCCGGCAGGACGGGACGGCGGCCCATATCGAAGTGGTGTACACGATGACGATCGACCCCGAGGTCATCCGGCGATTCAACGACGAACAGCACCGACTGGCTCCTGAGCGGTTCCCGCCGGCGGAGCCGCCGCGCGGCCGCCCCGCCCGGCGCCGGTGGTGGCAGGGGGGCTGACCGGCGGGTCGGACGGGCGCCGTGCGCGTGGTTCCCCCGAGCGCGGGCGGCGGCACCGGGCGGGAGCCGTGCGCGCGTGGTGTGGGGACGGGGGTACGGAACGTACCCGCCATGTCCGGGTGCTTCCCGGGGCGGGAGAGCCTCCGCCGACAGCCCCCGGAGGCGCGGAGCGGTGCGCACGGCAGTGGATCGCGGAGGTCAGGGGAGAGCACGGTCGGACCGGCGCGTACTCTGGGAGGTACGACGACCGTCCCCGGCGTGACGGCCGAACCCGAGATCTCCCCGCTCGCGCGGGGGTGAGCCGGGCGGGCCCGCGGGGGGCACCCCCCGCTTCCGAGGGCGGGCGCGACACCCGTGCCCGTCCCGCACCGAGGAGAAGAACCACTGGGCAAGCGACAGCCCGAAGGCCCGCCGCCCGCACCGGCGGTGCAGCGCATCCGACTGCGTTACACCAAGCGCGGCCGCCTCCGGTTCACCAGCCACCGTGACTTCCAGCGCGCCTTCGAGCGTGCGCTGAGGCGCGCCGAGGTGCCCATGGCGTACTCGGCGGGCTTCACCCCGCACCCGAAGGTGTCGTACGCCAATGCCGCACCCACCGGCACGGGCAGCGAGGCCGAGTATCTGGAGATCGCCCTCACGCAGCGCCGCGAACCGGCGACGCTGCGCGCACTGCTCGACGAGTCACTGCCGGACGGGCTGGACATCGTCGACGCCGTCGAGGCCCGTACCCCGGGCCTGGCCGACCGGCTCACCGCCTCCGTGTGGGAGCTGCGGCTGGACGGCGTCGAGCCCGAGGCGGCCGAGCGGGCCGCGGCCGCGTTCCTCGCGGCCGGGACCGTGGAGGTCCAGCGCATGGCCAAGAACGGCATGCGGACCTTTGACGCACGGGGTGCCGTGGCCGGGCTCGACGTGGTCCGTCCACAGGCCGATAGGCCGGTGGAGGGGCCCTGTGCGATACTGCGGCTGGTTGTTCGGCACGTGACACCTGCCGTGCGACCCGACGACGTCCTGTCCGGCCTCCGCGCTGTGGCCGACCTGGCGCCGCCGGTCCCCGCTGCGGTGACCAGGCTGGCGCAGGGGCTCTTCGACGAGGAGACCGGCACGGTGACCGACCCGCTCGCGCTCGACCGCGAGGAAGTTCCGGCCGCTTAATCCACGGCCGTCGGGACCGCCTCCCTCTTGTCGCGAGGTTTCCGGTCCCGCCGCGCGCACAGGCAGTCGTCGCAGCGCGGCCCTCGTACTCGGGAGCCACCAGGGTCGGGCCGCGTGAAAACCAGAAGACTTTCGCCAGGCCGTGCGTACCCCGCGTACGGAACCGGTGAGCCAGACATAACAGCTCCCGTGTGGCGCCCGCGCCCCGGACGGCGGCCCCGCGATGAGCGGCCGACGCCGGACCGGAAGGAGGCGCGGCGCCCGGGAGCGTGACGGGAGAACCGCCCGCATGCACGAGTCGAACGAACCCGGTGTGACCGGGGACATCAACGAAGAGCCGAACAACACCCCCAGCGACACGCTGCCGCCGCGCCGCCGTCGCCGTGCGGCGTCGCGTCCGGCCGGTCCGCCCGGCGGCGCCGAGGCTCCGGCCACCGCCGCCGAGCAGCCCGCCGCTGAGGCGGTGGCAGAGCCTGTCGCCGAGGAGGCGCCCGCGCCGCGTGCGCGTCGTCGGGCGACGCGTAAGGCGACGGTCGCGGCTGAGGTTCCGGCTGAGGTGATCGAGCAGCCCGCTGAGCCTGTGGCCGAGGAGTCGGCCGCGCCGCGTCGTACCCGTCGCCGGGCGTCCGCGCCCGCCGGTTCTCCGGTCGCCGAGGCTTCGGCCGAGGTCGCCGAGCAGTCCGCTGAGGTCGCCGCTGAGCCTGTGGCCGAGGAGTCCGCCGCCCCGCGTCGTACCCGGCGCCGCGCGTCCGCGCCCGCCGGTTCTCCGGTCGCCGCCGCCGAGCAGTCCGCCGCTGAGGCCGTGGCTGAGGCCGTGGCAGAGCCTGTCGCCGAGGAGGCGCCCGCGCCGCGTGCGCGTCGTCGGGCGA
>NZ_JBHVHF010000437.1:0-5096 GCF_042800315.1 Streptomyces sp. NPDC057638 | reverse complement strand
GGCGCGCCCCGGCCGGGTGTTCAGCCCAGTCGCGCCAGCGCCCGCCGCACATCCGCGAGGTCGGCCCGGGAGGCCAGCCCCGCGTGGTAGAGCCGCAGTTCGGTCGCCCCCCGCGCCCGGGCCCGCGCCGCGTCCCGCTCCAGCGACTGAGGACGGCCGCCCATCCCCCGTACCACCGTCAGGTTCGCGGCGAGCACCGCGCCCGGAACGCCCCGGGCCGCGAAGGGATCGAGGAGCCGGGGGCCGTCCGTGCAGGGGACGACCACGCCGTCGGCGACGGAGAGGACATGGGCCGGGTCGACGCCCGCGTTGGCCCCGCAGTGGTAGGGGACGGGGTCGGCGTGGAGCAGGACCCGGAAGCCCTCCGGGGCGGACTGGCGTACGGCGTTGACGGCGCCCTCCTGGAGGGCGCGGGCGGTCCGGGTGCGAAAGCCGAGGGTGGCGGCGGTCCCGTCGGCGCCGAGCAGCTTCTCGATGCCCGTGTCCGGGGCGGCCCCGCCCGACCAGACCGGCTCCAGCGCGCCCCGGACGGCGTCCCGCAGGCGCGCCGGGTCCAGGCCGTGACCCGCGTAGCCGTCCTGGCAGGCGGCGCAGAAACAGAGGGACATCAGGTACTGCGCGGCGTCGCCGAGCCCGGCCCCGGCGGTCTTGTCGTGGGCGTGCTGATGGGCGAGGCCGTACCAGCCGCAGGACTCCAGTTCGGTGCCGTGGGCGCCGGGGCGGGCGGCGGCCTCGGCGGCGAGCTGCACCAGGAGGGCGCGCACGGCGGGCTGGGCGATGCACGGCGCCCAGGGGTAGCGGTCGCCGTAGGCGTTGACGACACAGACCTCGGGGTGTTCGGCGCCCAGCCGGGAGTTGTGGGCGAGCACCACCCAGCTGTGGACGTCGAGACCGGCGTCCGCGAGGAGGGCGGCGGCCTGTCCGTACGCGTCTCCGGGGGCCCAGCTGCCCGCGCGGTAGGGCCGCAGCTCGCGGCCGGACCAGCGGTCGTCGGGCTGGTAGAGGACGGCGGAGTGCTCGGCGGTGACGATCCGGTGCCGGGGGTGGCGGGGGGTGAGGGCGCGGGTGGAGTGGTAGGCGGCGGCGAGGGTGACCTGCTGGACGCCGAGGGCGGCGATACGGGCGGGCGCGTCGGGGTCGCCGATGACGTCCCAGGGGTAGAGGAAGACGCCCGCCCTCATACGGGCTCCCCGGCGGGCGCCGTGAGGGACGGTCGTGGCGCGGTGCCGGGACCAGCGGATGGACCGGCCTGCCCGGAGCCGGAACCAGCCGGTGAACCGGCCTGCCCGGAGCCAGGCCCCGGATCCGGGCCCGGGTCGGTGGCGTCGCCCGCCAGCAGCGCCCGGCCGTGCGCGACGAGGGCGGCGAGCGCCGTGACATGCGCCGGGGTGGGGTCGCTCAGCGGTGGTCTGACCCCGCCCACGTCGAGCCCGGCCAGCCGGACACCCGCCTTGACCAGCGAGACCGCGTAGCCGCGTCCCTGGTTGCGCAGTTCGACCAGGGGCGCGTAGAAGCCGTCGAGGAGCCCGCGGACGGTCCCGTCGTCGCCGTCGGCGAGGGCGCGGTGGAAGGCGAGCGCGATATCGGGGGCGAAGGCGAAGACGGCGGAGGAGTAGAGGGTGACGCCGACGCCCTGGTAGGCGGGGCCGGTGAGTTCGGCGGTGGGCAGCCCGTTGAGGTAGAGGAAGTCCTCGTCGCCGCCGCCCCGGCGCACCCCGCTGATGATCCGCTGGAGCAGATCGAGGTCGCCGAGGCCGTCCTTGAGGCCGACGATCCCGTCGGTGCGGGCGAGGGTGGCGACGGTGTCGGGGGTGAAGACGGCGTTGTCGCGCTGGTAGACGAGGACGTCGAGCGGGGTCGCGGCGGCGAGCGCGGTGTAGTGGCGCACCAGTCCGGCCTGGTCGGCGAGGACGAGATAGGGCGGCAGGACGAGCAGTCCGTCGGCGCCGGAGCGCTCGGCGCCGCGCGCGTACTGGATGGCCAGCGCCGTCCCGTACCCGGCCCCGGCGACCACGGGCACCGCGCCCGCTGTGACGGAGACGGCGGCGGCGACAGCGGCGCCGTACTCGTCGGGGTTCAGCGCGTGGAACTCCCCGGTGCCGCAGCAGGCGAAGACGGCGGCCGCACCGGCCTCGACGCCCTGGCGCACATGGGTCCGGTAGATGTCGAGATCGAGAGAACCGTCCGGTCCGAACGCCGTGACGGGGAAGAACAGCGGTCCTCGGGCCTGGGCGAGTCGGTCGGCGAGCGAGGGTGTGATCACGAGCGCTCCCTGGGCCGCACACGGGCCCGATCCCTGGATCCGTGCACGATTATGATCGATGTCCATATCCCTGAACGGCGTCACGCTAGTGCCGCCGAGCGTGGACGGTCAAGACGGAAAACGGCGACCCAAAGGCGGATTGATACCCTCCGCGCCACACTTGACGGTGTTGTCGGCCACTCCCTAGCGTGTCCATACATGTGAATTCCGTCTATGGACCTGAGCAGCACAAGGAGATCCATCCATGTCAGCTCCTCGTACCGTCCTGCTCACCGGCGCCGCTGGCGGACTCGGCACACTGATGCGAGGGCTCCTGCCCGCGTACGGGTACCAGCTCCGGCTCCTCGACGCCCGCCCCATCGAGGGCGAACCGGAGGCGATCACCGCCGACCTCGGCGACCGGGAAGCGCTGCGCGAGGCCGTACGCGGCGTGGACGCGGTCATCCATCTGGCGGCGATCTCCCTGGAGTCCACGTTCGAGAAGATCCTCCAGTCCAACATCGCCGGAACGCACCACCTGTACGAAGCGGTACGCGAGGAAGGGATCCGGCGGGTCGTCTTCGCCTCCAGCAACCACGCCGTCGGCTTCACCCCCCGGCCCGAGGGCGAACCGCCCATCCCACCCGAACGGCTGATCCGCATCGACACGCCCCGGCGCCCCGACACCTACTACGGGCTCTCCAAGTGCTTCGGCGAGGACCTCGCCCAGCTCTACTGGGACCAGCACGGCGTCGAGACCGTCTCCATCCGGATCGGCTCCTGCTTCATGGAACCCACCACCGTGCGGATGCTGTCCGTCTGGATGAGCCCCGGCGACGGCGCCCGGCTCTTCCACGCCGCGCTCACCGCGGAGCCGGTCGGCCACACCGTCGTCTACGGGTCGTCGGCCAACACCCGGCTCTGGTGGGACCTGGAGCCCGCGCGGGCGCTGGGGTACGAGCCGCAGGACGACTCGGAGCAGTTCGCGGCGAAGCTGGTGGCGGAGCAGGGCGAGCTCCAGCCGGGCCGCCGCGACCACGCCTACCTCGGTGGCCACTTCATCACCACCCCACCCCACTGGCCCCACTAACCGAGGGCCCCGGCGCCCCCACCACATGACGCACCGCGCGCCCCTGCGGGCCTGAGCCCTCGTGCTGGACACGGCCGGTCCCCACTCTTGCGGGCAGGCGTTCCGCTGGGCGATGGAGGTCCCCCCGGCCGGAGGCTGGGGGAGGTGGGCACAAGCCCACCTCCCGGGCACCGGGCCCACTCGGCCCCGGCCCCTGCGAGGCCGTGCCGTCGCACCCGGGCGTGACCCTACGGGGGTACGTACACGAGGTGCGGCCCTCAGCGGGACCCGTACCGGGGGGCGCGGGTCCGTAGCCGGGTTGCCGGGTGCGGGGCTGGGCGACAGGAACGCCTGCCCGGCAGGGGGTCCCGTGTGCCCACCCGTTCCGCCCTTGGCGGAACAGATGCCCACAACGGTGGGGCCCCGGCCCACACCGGGGGGCGCCCCGCACAGGGGCTTGGCCCGCACGGGACGGGCCCGGGCGGCGCGGGCGCGACACGGGTGGCGGGGCGGGCGGGAACGGGGGAGGGGGGTCGCTCGTTGGGAGGGCATGACCGCAATGACCCCCGGCTCGAACCTCCCCCTCACCACCCCCCGCGTGTCGGTGGACGTCGCCGCCCCCGTGCGCCTCGACGTTTCGGGCCTGCTCCTCACCTCCGACGGCAAGGTGCGCTCGGACGACGACTTCATCTTCTACAACCAGCCCTCGGGCCCCGGTGTCACCTATCGCTCCGGCGGCGGCACCGCCCCGGACGCGATCGTGGTGGACACGGCGGCTCTCCCGCCCGGCATCGAGAAGATCGTCGTGACCGCGAGCCCGGACGCCGCGGGACAGACGTTCCAGGGCGTCGAGCCGACCGCCACGGTCCGTGCGGCCGACGGCGGCGCCGTGATCGCCTCGTTCACCCCGCCCCGCCTGGGCGCGGAGACCGCGCTGGTGATCGTGGAGATCTACCAGCGCAACGGCGCGTGGAAGGTCCGCGCGGTCGGCCAGGGCTATGCCAACGGGCTGGCGGGCATCGCCACCGACTTCGGCGTCTCGGTGGAGGAGGAGCCCGCCGCGGCCCCGGTCGCTCCCCCGGCCCCCGCCGCTCCGGTCGCTCCCCCGGCGCCCCCGGCCCCGGTCGCCCCGGTCGCGCCCGCCGCCCCCTCGGCCCCGGCGGCGGCTCCCGCCCCCGGCAGCGGGAAGATCAACCTGGACAAGGGCCGGGTCAGTCTCCAGAAGAACCAGACGGTCTCGCTGGTCAAGGGCGGCCGTCCGCTGCTCTCCCAGGTCAAGATGGGTCTGGGCTGGGAGCCCGCCTATCGGAGCAAGGACATCGACCTGGACGCGTCGGTGATCGCCTACGGCCCCCAGCGCAACCACCTGGACAGCTGCTACTTCGGCAAGCTCCAGATCCTGAACGGCTCGATCCGCCACTCCGGGGACAATCTCACCGGCGAGGGCGCGGGTGACGACGAGGTGATCACGGTCGATCTGGGCCGTCTTCCGGCCGAGGCGACCGGACTGGTCTTCACGGTGAACTCGTTCTCCGGCCAGAAGTTCACCGAGGTCGCCAAGGCGTACTGCCGGCTGATGGACGCCGCGACCGGTGAGGAGCTGGTCCGTTTCGACCTGACCAGCGCGGAGCCGCAGACGGGCGTGATGATGGCCAAGTTGATCAAGCAGTTCTCGGGCGAGTGGGAGATGACCGCGATGGGACAGTTCGTGAAGTCCCGCACCGTGCGCGGCATGGTGAAGCCGGCCGGTCAGGCCCTGTGATCCGCGCCGCCGGGGTCTGTCAC
>NZ_JBHVHF010000436.1:0-5096 GCF_042800315.1 Streptomyces sp. NPDC057638 | reverse complement strand
GCGCCGCTCTCCGGCCGGTCGCGGACCCCGGGTCGGTCCTGAGCCGAAGGGGTGCGTCTGGGGGTACCCCCAGACGCAGGCCTGGTGGGGGTCCCCCGGGCGGAGCCTGGGGGAGAGAAGAGCCGCTAAACGGCCGCCGGGAGCGGGTGCCCCACCAGCATCGACGGCGCGCCCGCCACCCGGGTCAGGAAGACCGTCGCCGCGTTCGGGCCCTGCGGCCTCACCTTGCGCCGCAGTTCCTCCGGTTCCACCGCCGAGCCGCGCTTCTTCACCGTCAGGGTGCCGACCTCGCGTGCGCGCAGCAGGGCCTTGAGCCGCTTGAGGTTGAAGGGGAGGGTGTCGGTGATCTCGTACCCGGTGGCGTACGGCGTGGCGCGGGCCGCGTCGGCGGTGATGTACGCGATGGTCTCGTCGATCAGCCCGCCGTCGAGGTCCCGGGCGACCTCCGCGACCAGATGGGCCCGGATGACGGCGCCATCCGGTTCGTACAGATAGCGGCCGACGGGCCGTACGGCGGGGTCCGGCAGGCCGCCGCCGGTCAGCGAGTGCGGTCCGGGCAGCAGCGTGGCGCGGACGGCGGGGGAACCGGGCGGGAACGCCCCGTACCAGAGCACGGCTTCCTTGACATCGCCCCCGTCGGAGATCCACTCCGCGCGGAAGTCACCGGGGATCCGCTCGTGCGGGATGCCGGGGGCGATCTTCAGCGCCGCGACGGGGTGGGTACGGGCGGCCGAGAGCGCCCAGGACAGGGGCGGGGAGTACGCCTCCGGGTCGAAGATCCTGCCCCGGCCGCCCCGGCGGGCGGGGTCCACGAAGACGGCGTCGCAGCCCGTGGTGTCGGTCTCCGTGACATCGGCGCACCGCACCTCGATCAGTTCGGCCAGGCCGAGGGCCTCGGCGTTGGCGCGGACGACGGCCGAGGTCAGCGGGTCACGGTCGACGGCCAGGACCTGGACGCCCGCGCGGGCCAGGGCGATGGCGTCACCGCCGACCCCGCTGCACAGGTCCGCCACGCGGCGCACCCCCAGCGCCGCGAACCGGGCGGCGCGGTAGGCGGCGACGGACCGGCGGGTCGCCTGCTCCACGCCGTGGGGCGTGAAGTACATGCGGTGGGCGTCCTCCGCGCCGAACTTCGCCACCGCGCGCTGCCGCAGCCTCGCCTGGCCGAGCGCGGCCGAGACCAGGTCGGCGGGGTGGTCACGGCGGAGCCGGGTGGCGAGGGCCAGCTCCTGGGCGGGGTCATGGTCGCGGAGGGCGGCGAGCAGGCTCTGGCCCTCGTCGGTCAGGAGCGCGGAGAGGTCGTTCACCCGGCCCATTGTGAGCCAGGGGCCAGTGGGTACCGCGCGCCGGAGGGGTTCTTCCGCGGGCGAGGGGGCGGGCCGGACGAAGGGCGAGGGGGCGGGCTGGGGCGGTGGCGGGCTGGTCGCGGGCCGGAGGGGTTCTTCCGCGGGCGAGGGGGCGGGCCGGAGCGCCGGTCGGAGCGACGACGGGAACGCCTTCGGGCCCCGGGCGGGGTTCCCGTGTGGGCCAGGCGGGGGACCGGGCCGCTCCGGGCGGCGCTGTCGGCCCGGTCCCGTGGATCCGTACTGACAGGATCCAGCGCCATGCAGCTTGTACGACAAAAAGGAAAAAAGACAACACATCCGAACGCCTCGCCACGGCACGGGATCCCGCGCCCCGGCGCCCTCGCCGCGGTGCTCCTGCTCGCCCTGCTCGGCTCGGCCTGCGCCGGGGACCCGCCCGACGGGCGCGACGGCGCACGGCCGGGGGACGGTCAGCGGGCGGAGCGCAAGGAGGGCGCGGGCGGCGCGCCCGTCTCCTACGCCGAGCGGGTGAAGCGCTCCCAGGCCGCACGGGCGGTCGCGGCCAAGAAGTGGGGCCTGGAGCGGATCCCGCTGCCCGCGCCGCCGCCCCCGTCGGTGAAACCGGCGCTGACCACCCGCAAGGGCTTCGAGGTGGAAGGCGGCGAGGTGCTGCCGCCGGTCTTCACCACCGTGCCGGTCAAGGAGCGTGTGGTCTTCCTGACCATCGACGACGGCGCCGAGAAGGACCCCGACCTGCTGCGGATGATGTCCGAGCTCCAGATCCCCTACAGCTCCTTCCTCAGCGACTACCTGATCAACGACAACTACGGCTACTTCCGGGAGATGCGCGACCGGGGCGTCGCGCTCCACAACCACACCCTCAACCACCGCTATATGCCGGGCCTGACGTACACCGAGCAGAAACAGGAGATCTGCGGCCAGCAGGGCAATCTCCAGAAGCTGTACGGAAAGCGCCCCCCGCTCTTCCGTCCGCCCTACGGCAACTACAACGAGGACACGCTGCGCGCCGCCCAGCAGTGCGGGATCAAGGCCGTGCCGCTCTGGGCCGCGGAGGCGTTCCCGGACCACATGGAGTGGCGCGAGTGGGACCGGGACCTGCACCCGGGTGACATCATCCTCACCCACTTCCGCGGGCCCTCCGACTGGGAGGGCACCATGCCCGACATGATCCGCCAGGTGATGAAGACGGTCACGGAGAAGGGGTACGCGGTCGCCCGCCTGGAGGACTACGTCTGACGGGCCCGCCCACCCGCGTCGGCCCCGGGCCGCCGGGACGCCCCGCCCGGCCCCTGCCCGCGCATCGGTCCGGGCGCCGCGCATGGGTCCCGGCACCGTTCGCCGGTTCGGGTACCGTCCACCGGTTCGGGCGCCCCGCATGGGTCCCGGCTCCCGGCCGTCCGACCGCCTCCGTTCGCGCCATGTGAGGCGACGCATTGGCACTCCGCTTGACCGAGTGCTAATCGCGGTCATAGTCTCGGCTCTGGCACTCCCCAATGGAGAGTGCCAGACACAGCGACGGGCAGGTCCGGCACCCGCGACGACGGATCCACCTGGTCGCCACCTCAGACAGTTAACCCCGTGAGATCTCCGAAGGGGGAGGTCGGATCGTGACGACCACCAGCTCCAAGGTTGCCATCAAGCCGCTCGAGGACCGCATCGTGGTCCAGCCGCTCGACGCCGAGCAGACCACGGCCTCTGGCCTGGTCATCCCGGACACCGCGAAGGAGAAGCCCCAGGAGGGCGTCGTCCTCGCCGTGGGCCCGGGCCGCTTCGAGAACGGCGAGCGCCTGCCGCTCGACGTCAAGACCGGCGACGTCGTGCTCTACAGCAAGTACGGCGGCACCGAGGTGAAGTACAGCGGCGAGGAGTACCTCGTCCTCTCGGCCCGCGACGTGCTCGCGATCATCGAGAAGTAATTCACCCCGAGCAGCAACCGCTTTGAACGGCGCCCCTGGCCCCCGCCGCACACGTGGCCGGGTGGCAGGGGCGTCGTTCGTTCGAGAGGACTGAGAAGCCCACCATGGCGAAGATCCTGAAGTTCGACGAGGACGCCCGTCGCGCCCTGGAGCGCGGTGTCAACAAGCTTGCCGACGCGGTCAAGGTGACGATCGGCCCCCGTGGCCGCAACGTCGTCATCGACAAGAAGTTCGGCGCCCCCACCATCACCAACGACGGTGTCACCATCGCCCGTGAGGTCGAGGTCGACGACCCGTACGAGAACCTCGGCGCCCAGCTGGTGAAGGAGGTGGCGACCAAGACCAACGACATCGCTGGTGACGGCACCACCACCGCCACCGTGCTGGCCCAGGCCCTGGTCCGCGAGGGTCTGCGCAACGTCGCCGCCGGTGCCTCCCCGGCCGCCCTGAAGAAGGGCATCGACGCCGCGGTCAAGGCCGTCTCCGACGAGCTGCTCTCGACCGCCCGTCCGATCGAGGACAAGGCCGACATCGCCGCCGTCGCCGGTCTCTCCGCCCAGGACCCGCAGGTCGGTGAGCTCATCGGCGAGGCGATGGACAAGGTCGGCAAGGACGGCGTCATCACGGTCGAGGAGTCCAACACCTTCGGCCTGGAGCTGGACTTCACCGAGGGCATGGCCTTCGACAAGGGCTACCTCTCCCCGTACATGGTCACCGACCAGGAGCGGATGGAGGCCGTCCTCGACGACCCGTACATCCTGATCCACCAGGGCAAGATCGCCTCCATCCAGGACCTGCTGCCGCTGCTGGAGAAGGTCATCCAGGCCGGTGGCTCCAAGCCGCTGCTGATCATCGCCGAGGATGTCGAGGGCGAGGCGCTCTCCACCCTGGTCGTCAACAAGATCCGCGGCACCTTCAACGCGGTCGCCGTCAAGGCGCCCGGCTTCGGTGACCGCCGCAAGGCGATGCTCCAGGACATGGCCATCCTCACGGGTGCCACCGTCATCGCCGAGGAGGTCGGCCTCAAGCTCGACCAGGCCGGTCTGGACGTGCTGGGTTCCGCCCGCCGTGTCACGGTCACCAAGGACGACACGACCATCGTCGACGGCGGCGGCAGCTCCGAGGACGTCGTGGGCCGCGTCGCCCAGATCAAGGCCGAGATCGAGTCCACCGACTCGGACTGGGACCGCGAGAAGCTCCAGGAGCGCCTCGCCAAGCTCGCCGGTGGCGTCTGCGTCATCCGGGTCGGCGCCGCCACCGAGGTGGAGCTGAAGGAGAAGAAGCACCGTCTGGAGGACGCCATCTCCGCGACCCGCGCCGCGGTCGAGGAGGGCATCGTCTCCGGTGGTGGCTCCGCGCTGGTCCACGCCGCCAAGATCCTTGAGGACAACCTCGGCAAGGACGGCGACGAGGCCACCGGTGTCTCCGTGGTCCGCCGTGCCGCCGTCGAGCCGCTGCGCTGGATCGCGGAGAACGCCGGCCTGGAGGGCTACGTCATCGTCTCCAAGGTCGCCGAGCTGGAGACCGGCCAGGGCTACAACGCCGCCACCGCCGAGTACGGCGACCTGGTGAAGGCCGGTGTCATCGACCCGGTCAAGGTCACCCGCTCCGCCCTGGAGAACGCCGCCTCCATCGCCTCCCTGCTGCTCACGACCGAGACCCTGGTCGTCGAGAAGCCGGCCGAGGACGAGGCTGACGCGGGCCACGGCCACGGTCACTCCCACTGACACCCCCTCCCACCGCCGACCGGCTGACGCCGGTGGGACGGCCGCCGTGTCCGCGGTGACGGCCGGCTCCGCCCGGCCGTGAGGGTTGTCGTACGGACGAGGGCCCGGTGCTCCCCTGACGGGAGCAC
>NZ_JBHVHF010000435.1:0-5103 GCF_042800315.1 Streptomyces sp. NPDC057638 | reverse complement strand
GTGCGGGCCGCACCGGACCGGGCAGAGCCCGGTGCCCCGCCGGACCCTCGCGGGCCGTCCCCGGGGACACCGGGCCGTTCCGGGGCCGGTCTCAGCCGGCCTTCCTCCTCTCCGCGTCCTTCTTCTGGGCGTCGGGGTCCTCGTCCGGGTCGTACGGGACGGCGTCCCGGGGCAGTTCGAGATCCTTGTCGAACGGCGGCGGGGTGTCGGTCCAGGCGGCGTGCACGACGACGGTGTACTGGAGCACCTGGCCCTTACGGGCACCGGGCTGGTCGGCGGTGGCGACGCCCAGCGTGCCCAGCGGCGCCCCCGTCGTCCGGTCGAGCACGATCCGCAGTTCCGTGCCGGTCTCCGGGCTCGGGAACGCGATCCCGTGCCCCTCACGCCCGGAGCGGTCCTCGACCGTCCCCAGGGCCCGGACCCCGGGTTCGTCGGCGAGCAGCCGGTAGGCGGCGGCGCGCAGTTCGGGTCCGGCGGGCAGGCTGAGCGCCAGCTCGACCGCCTTGCGTACGGCCAGTTCCCGCAGCTGGTCCGGCGGAGCGTTGAACTCGGCGTCGGCCAGCTCGATCAGCCGCTTCAGCAGGGCCTTGCCCTCCGTGGGCAGCGAGGCGAGGTCCTTGACCCGCAGATCGCCCATCGGCACGACATCGACGCCACCGCCGGGCGCGTCCTGCGAGGTGACCCCCTCCGCGTCGTAGCGGACCTCCGGCAGCCCCGGCCAGGAGCGGGGCGACCCCGAGTCGCGCCAGGCGCGGGCGTCCCGCTCGGACGCCGGACGGGCGCCCAGATCGGTCCCCCGCGACCAGCGCCGGTGGTCCCGGTGGAGCCACTCCTGATCGTCCTGGCGGTCATCGATGGCATAGCCGGGCTTACCGCCCTCACCGGCGATGCTGTGGAGCGTTCCCCTGCGCTCCTTCTGGTACCAGTAGGCTCCCTTCCCCCGCTCTCCTGTCTTCTCCGTCCGTGCCGCCGCCGCCAGCAGGAACTCCCGCGCGGTGGCGTCGTGGGACGGTGTGGCCGTGCCCGGGTCACCCGCCCCGCCGGAGCCGCCGCCCGACGGCAGCAGGGTCACCGCCACGGCGGTCGCCGCGGCGGCGGACATCAGCCCCACCCCCCAGCGCGGCCGCAGCCACTGCGGGGTACGGGGCCGGACCAGACCCGGGCTGGTCCGCTCGCCCGTACCGCCTGTCGCCGGGGTCATGGCCCTGGCCAGCTCCCTCGCCCGGAGCTCGGGGTCGACGGGTTCGCCGCCATCGAGATGGGCGGGCCGGGCGGCGGCCAGCCGCCGCAGGACATCGCGCTCGTGATCCATGGCTCTCACACTTCCTCTCGTACCCGGATGTTCCGGACGGCCCTGGTGCGCGCGGGCGGAGCGGCCGCGTCCACCGCACGGGTCAGCCGCTTGCGGGCACGGTGCAGCCGCACCCGCATGGCGGCCGCCGAGCAGCCGACCACCCGGGCCGCCTCGGCGGGGGTGAGCCCGTGCCAGGCCGCGAGGATCAGCACCTCGCGGTCGTCCTCGGGCAGGGTGGCCAGCGCCGCGAGCAGCGCCGTGCGGTCGGCCACGTCGTCGGCGATATCCGCCGCGTCCCCGTGCGGGGCCCGCTGGTTCCAGTCACGCAGTTCGGCCGTCAGGGACTCCCGTCTCACCTCCGCCCGTACCGTGTCCCGCAGCACATTGCGGGCCACGCCCAGCAGCCACGGCAGCGGTGCCTGAGGCACCTCCGCCCAGCGCCGCCAGGCGATGGCGAAGGTCTCGCTCACCACCTCGTCGGCGATCTGCCGCCCGGCCCGGCTGACCACATAGGCCCACACCCGACCGCGGCAGGCGTCGTACATCGTGGTGAAGCGGTCCGCTTCATCTGCCACCGCCCGCACCTCCGTCCCTCCGGTTCTCCTCTGTCATGAGGTAGTGGTCCGGCGGAGGCGATCGTTACCGACGGATCGGCGGACGGGCGACGCGCCCCGTCTCAGCCGGGGATCCCGCCGGAGATCCCCACCCGGGTGACGACGGCCCGCGCGGCCTCATGGAACTCCTCCGTCACGAACCCCCGCTCCTCCAGCAGCCGTTCGACCGCGGCGAGCGCGCGGGTGTGGGTCAGGAGGATCAGCCGGTCGGCGTCGGCGCGCCGGTACCGGCCGCCCTCCCCGGGCAGCGAGTACGCCTCGCGCAGACTGGACGGTCCGGTGCCGGGCAGCACGCCGTCCGGGCCGTCGCCCGGCCGCCGCACGAGGATCCGGGACAGCTCGCGCAGGCCCAGGGCGGCGGTGACGGCCACGGACCGGCGCGGCAGGGCGGGATCCAGCAGGGGGTGGAGCGGCGTCAGGACCTGCGGGTACAGGGTCAGCCGGAGCTGGTCGCCCCGACGGGCGGCGTGCAGCACGACCGTGACCACCACCTGTCCGTCCGCGCTGGCGTACTGGACCCGCAGACAGGGCCGTTCCGCGCCGCGCCCGCGGAGCCCGGTGGCCGTGCCCCGCGGGCCCCGCCACACCTCCACCGGCCGCGCCCGGACCTCCGTGACCGAGAAACCGGGCGGACGGTGACCGGGGCCGGACCCGTCCTCGTGGCCCACGCCCAGCGCGGCGGCCATGTGCCCCAGCAACTCCGCCCCGTCCAGCGGCCGTACGAGCGGCGCGCCGTACCGGGGACGCAGGGAGACTCGCAGATCACCGACGGCGCGCGCCTCCCCGCCCGCGCCGATGAAGCGGCCCCCGGCGTCGTAGGGCAGCTCGGTGTCGTGCTGGGCCGCGTCGACGGCGGCCAGGAGACGGCGCTGGGCCGTGGTGAGCGGGGGGAGCGGTGGGCGGGGGTCGGGCGCGTCGCGCAGGGTTCTGGCGAGTGACCTGGCCAGGGCGTGGTCGAGCAGATGGACCCCATACAGCCCGAGACCGGCGGCCGCCCCGGCGAGGAGCATCTGGGCGGGCCACACCGCGTCCGGCCGGGTGGGTATCGCGATCAGGCAGACCAGGGCCGTGAGGACCGGCAGGCCCCGCCCGGCCGGGCCCAGCGGCCAGGCGGTCAGCAGGACGGCGGCCCAGAGGGCGGACGCCTGCGGGAAGAGCGTGACGACCAGCGCCAGTACCGCGAGCGTCCCGGCCCGGCGGATCACTCGCAGCCGTCGCACCCACAGCGCGTGGGCGAGCACCGGTATCAGGTCGAAGCCGTAGGAGGGGACCGGTCCCCGGGGGGACCGCAGTACCTCGTCGACGAGCCACGCCGCCGCCGTCTCGCCCCCGGGCAGCCGCGGACGGTCCGTCAGGGTGTACCCGGTCCGGGCGTGACGGCCATGGCGGCGGGTGGCGGGCCGGACCGCCAGGGCGGGCGGGAGGCGTTCGTACAGACTCAGACAGAGCCAGCGCGTGACGTCCGAACCGTTGCCTCGCCCCGCCGCCGATCTCCTCTGCCCCATGCCGTGCCCTCCGCCCGCCCCGTGAGGTGGCCTCACCTCTTCGAGGATCGTGCCGGATCGCCCTGGAGAGCGTGTGTGGATCGCCTGGAAGGGGGCTGATTCCACGGCGGTACGGAGAAGGCTAGCCAGCGGCGGGGATCCGCGATGGCGGGGGTGGGCGGGGAGGCACGGGACGGGTGGCGTCGGCGACCTGGGCGGGTGGCCTCGCTGTTGTTACACTCCGCCGTCCATGTGTCGTGAGAGGGAGAAGATAATGATGGGACTCAAGAGCACTATGTGGTTAGCGAGATGGGCGCGTGCCGGGGCCGCCGTCCTCGGGCTGGCGGCGGCCGTCGTACCGGCGGCGGTCACCACCCCGGCCGTCGCCGCCTCGGGGGTCTTCTCGTACGAGGTGACGCGGAGGGCCGATCCGTACCACGACATACCGGGTACGGAGATCACCTTCGACGCCCTGGCCGGAGAGCGCTCGGTCCTGTGGACGCGGAACGTCTCCCTGTCGCCCGTCCCGGGATCCACCCTCCAGGCGGGTGACAACATCGGCAACACCCTCGCCATCCGCTGCCGTCACGCCGATGGCGTCGCCCTCCCGGCCGGGGTCGAGGCCGGTGCCTACTGGGCGAGCAATCTCGTGCCCCCGGGGGAGAGGGCCGTGACCCCGAGCGTCCGCTGGGCCTTCCAGGCGCCCGCGACGGGTGCGTACACCTGCGTGCTCTCCGTCACCAGCTACTCCAGCATCATCTCCGGCGGCCGGACCGAGCGGATGCAGGTCGCCGCCGGGGCCGAACTGGCCCGTGTGGCCTACCCGAACACCGCCCGGTGGACCCTTCCCGCCGGTGACCGCGTGGTGGGCCGGGGAGAGACCGCGACCACCCTCGGCTACACCATCGCCCCCACCGGTCCCCAGCACAGTGTCGCCGTGATCCAGGACGCGGCCATCAGTACCTGTCCGGTCAACTCGTCCATCTGCGCGGGCGGTTCCACGGCGTATGACGGAACCACGCTGGAGAGCTGGATCGAAGCGCAGCCGCAGACACCCACCGGGGAGACCTGTGGCCCCGTGATCAAGAGCGCCGTCGGCGTCTGGCCCCTCTCCACCGCCAAGCACCATCTGACCGTCACCAACACCCTCCGCCTCAACCGCACCGAGTGGGGCGCCTGTACCGAGGCTCGTGTCACCCTGAAGCTCAAGCACCTCTCGGGCAACCCCTTCAACATCCACTCCGGTCATGCGTCCGGAGGGATCGTGGCGACCCACGGGGTCGCTCACACCTACTGACGTCCGCGGTCGTCCTCACCCGCTGACATACGGGGTCGACCCCGTTGAGGAGGAACACCAGCCGCCGGGCCGGGACCGGTCCGGTTCAGAAGCGGTGGAGGCGTCCGTTCACCGCGTCCAGGCGGCAGGCACTGGCGAACTCCTTCCGCCAGGAGATCCTCCGGCCCCGGAAGGTGCCGTCAGCGGTGGCGACGACGGGCGCGTACTCCAGGGTGCACGGATGCGGGTCGCCCCGGAGCGCGTCGAGGTCGCCGTCCGCGGCCGCGAGATCGGCACAGGCCCCCGGGGGATCGGGGTGCTGGCCGGGGCCGCTGGGGGGACACTCCAGCAGCACGCCCCGGATCCAGGTGTTCTCGGCGCCGCTGATGGTCAGCAGCAGCCGGCCGGGCTCGGCGGTGGCCGCCACGGTGGGGG
>NZ_JBHVHF010000434.1:0-5111 GCF_042800315.1 Streptomyces sp. NPDC057638 | reverse complement strand
CGTCGGCGGAACTGTCGCGGCCCCGGCCGGTCCCGCCCCGGCCGGAGCGGGACCCGACGCGGCCCCGGCCGGAGCCGACGCGGTCTTCGGGGCCTTCGGAACCGCCGAAGCTCTCGACCTTTTCGCAGCCGCCGGAGCGGCGGCCGGAGCGGCGGCCGGAGCCGAGGAACCCGAAGGAGCCGGTTTCGACGGACCCGGGCGCGGTGTTTCCGCGCCCGCCGTCCCCTCCGTGCCACTGCCTGTGCCACTGCCCGTGCCTGTGCCCGTGCCCCGTACCGGCATCGGCGGTCGCCCGGCGACGGGACCAGGCTCCGCCGGGGACGTGCTGGGCGGGGCCGCCTCGGATCCCGGCGCCATGCCACGGTGCGGCGCGGGGACGGTCCCGGGACCGGGATCCCGCACGGGGCCCGGTGCCGCATGCGGGGGGCCCGTTCCGGAATCCCGGCCCAGCAGCGGTGCCGAGGGAGGCGGGGACGGCCTGCGCGACCGCCCTCGCGTGGCGTCCGGGGCCGGTGGTCCCGCCGTTTCATGGCCCGTCGTTTCATGCCCCGCCGTCTCATGCCCCGGCGGCCGGGGGCGGCGCGGACCGCCGGTCGTCCGAGCGGGCTCCGGTGCCGCACCGGTGCCGGGCACCACCCCGGCCGGGCGGGCGGGGGGCGTCGGGCCGCTCCCGTACGTACCCGCGCCCGTATCCGTCGGCGCGGCGGACTCCGGCCGGACCGCGCGCAACAGCAGGGGGCCGCCGGGGCCGTTGGTACGGGGCGCGGTTACCGGGCGGGCGACGCCGTGGATCACACCGGCCGGGGCGGAGGGGAGCACGGCGTGTCCGAGGTCCGTACCGAACCGGAGGTTCTGCCAGGCGGCGAGGTGGGAGCGGAACCGCAGCCCATCGCTGACCGGGGGCACCGGGCGGGCGAGGGTGAGATCCGGCGGCGGCACGGCCCGCCAGCCGCCGTCCCAGCCGGGGAGCCCGGGGCCGGGCGCGGGTGCGGCGGCCGTCCCGCCGCTCCGGGGGCCGGGTCCTTCCGTGCGCCCGTCGCCACCCCGGCGGCCCCGCCGCCGCAGCGCCTTGAGGAACCCCATACCCTCACCCACCCTCGCCGGCGCGGGTGTTGATCCGTGCGATCTCCGCCACCCACTGCCCGCGTTCGCGGTGGGTGAGGTCGAGGATGTCCTCGCGCGGCCAGTGGAAGTGGTAGGCGATGTACGCGATCTCCTCCCGGAGCCGGGAGGGCGCGTACGTCACGATTCCCCCAGGCGCCCGCCCGAGAGGTCGACCTCGAACGAGCCCTCGCAGTGGGGACAGGTGACGGCCGCGCGGGTGTGCCCCTCGCTGTTGATGCGCCGGTAGAAGTCCTGGAGGAAGGCGACGTCCGTGGCGTACATGCGCTCCACGACACCGGCGTGCACATCGCTGACCGTGCCGAGCCGGGTGATCACCTGGCTGAGCAGCACCACGCTCAGATAGGCCGGGTTCTCCTTCACCCGCAGATCGATCTGCGGCCGGAGTTCGTCCCGCGCGGTGGCCAGCCGCATGGCGCCGGAGTGGTGGACGGTGCCGTTGTCGTCGACATAGCCACGCGGCAGTTCGAACGCGAACTCCTCGTAGGGCGTCGCACGCCGTGGCGCGGGGCCGCGCGCGGGTGCGGCGGCGGGACCCCGCTCGTCCGGTCCGCTGTCGTCGGCGCTGTTCAGCAGCTCCTGGAGGTTGCCCGGCACCACCGTACGCCTTCTCATTCGACCACGATTTCCTCGAACGTGATGGTCACGGACTCGGTCGCGGCCGAGGACTCACCGGCCTTGAGGGAGGGGCCCTCCCATTTGCTCGCCCAGCCCTGCATCAGCTGGATACGGCGGACGGTGGCGCCGGTGGTGTCCTTGATCTCGATGGTGAGGTTCTGGCGCGCCGTGTCGATCGCGCCGTTGTTCAGCGTCTCCTTGATCCACTTGGTGAACTCACTGCTCTGGTCGAGACCCCGGGTGATCGTGATCTCCCCGGCCTTGCGGGCGCCGGGCTGTTTGCGGATGATCTGCTTTCCCTCGGCGGTCACCTGGTTGACCTCCACCACGTCCTCCTCGACCGTGAAGCCGCTGATCTCCTGGATGGACTCCACGAGATAGCCGCCGAGCTGGACGCCGAAGATATGGGTGGAAAGAGCGTCGCCCTCTGCCATGGCCGCTCGTCACCTCTTCCCGTGTGATCGGTGGATCGGCCTCAGCGGCCGTACGGTGGCCGGTGCCGTGGCGCGTGTCCACGGCCCGTGCCCGGGCCCCGCCCGGTGGGTCACTCGCTCACCAGGCTGGTGCTGTCGGAGAACTGCGCCAGCCGGAAGACCACGAACTCGGCGGGCTTCACCGGCGCCACACCGATCTCACAGACCACCCGGCCGAGGTCGATGGACTCCTGGGGGTTGTTGTCCCGGTCGCACTTGACGTAGAACGCCTCCTCCGCGACCCGGCCGAACAGCGCGCCCCGGCGCCACTCGTCGGTGAGGAACGCGGTGACGTTGCGCCGGATGCTCGCCCACAGCCGGTCGTCGTTCGGCTCGAACACGACCCACTGGGTGCCCAGGAGGATGGACTCCTCCAGGTAGTTGAAGAGACGGCGGACGTTGAGATAGCGCCAGGCCGGGTCGGACGAGAGGGTCCTGGCGCCCCAGATCCGGATGCCACGGCCGGGGAACGCCCGGACACAGTTGACCCCGATCGGGTTGAGCAGCGCCTGCTCGGACTTGCTGAGCCGGATGTCGAGGTCCACCGCGCCCCGGATGACCTCGTTGGCCGGGGCCTTGTGCACCCCGCGCTCGTTGTCGCTGCGCGCCCACACCCCGGCGATATGGCCGCTGGGCGGCACGGTGGTGTTCCGTCCGGTCGCCGGGTCGAACACCCTGATCCAGGGGTAGTAGAGCGCGGCGTAACGGGAGTCGTACCCGGCCTCGTCGTTGCGCCAGGTACGGGCCCGCTGCGCGGTCATCGCGGGCGGCGCGTCCAGGATGGCGACCCGGTCGCCCATCTGCTCACAGTGCGAGACCACCGCGAGCTGGACCGTTCTGACGCCCTCCTCGTCCAGGCCACCGCGCTGGTGGACGCTCATCAGATCGGGCACCGCGACCATGGTGACCTCGTCGATCGACTCCAGCCCGCCGAAGCCGGTGCGGGCCTCGGAGTCACCGACGTACTCGCCCGGATCGAGCCGGGCCATCCTGCCGGAGTCGGCATCGGCGGCGCCGGGCGCGGGCGGCGCGGCGGGGAGCCGGACGGTCTGCTTCTCCGGGCGGGTCTGCTGGGCGCCCGGCTGTTCGGCGACCTCGACCAGCTTGGACTCCCTGAGCTGCTGCACCACATAGCTCTTGGTGTTCTTGCGGGTGGAGACGTCATACGTCTCCACCACGCGGTTGCCCTTGCGCACCACGAGCCGGAACCGGTCGTCCGGCGGGTTCTCGCCCTCGGCGTCGGCGACCTCCACGGAGATATCCGCGCCCGCGCCCGGCAGCGCGCCGACCAGGAACCCGCCGAGCGCGGTGGTCGGCCCGGTCGACACCTCGGCGGGGACGGCCCCTTCCGGCGCGCCGTCCGCCCCGCCCGTGACCGCGCTCCCGCCGGTCCCGCCGGTCCCGCCGATCCGCACGACATAGGCCAGGCCGCCGCCGTTGGCGAAGTAGCCGTAGACGGAGTGCGCCAGATAGGTGCCCTCCGTGAAGGAGCCGAAGGTACGGACGTACTGGTCCCAGCTGGTCACCAGCGTGGGCTCGTGGAAGGGCCCGCGCTCGGCCAGACCCACGAAGGCGGCGACCGCCGTGCCGACCCCCTCGATCGGCCGGGCTCCGGACTGCACCTCCTCCACGTAGACGCCCGGGGTGAGGTACGACGGCATACTCGCTCCTTCGGCGTGGTCTACGGGTCACCGCCGAGTCTCCGGCGGTGATCCACCCGGCAGTAGGTCCCCGGGGCCCCGGCGCGGGGCAACGACGGTGCCCTCCCGGGCCCCCGGTACGGATCGGAACGGCCCGCACCGGGGGCACCACCCCGGTCGCCCCGGCGGCCCGCCGGGGCGTGCGGCCCCACCGCCGTACCCGGGGCACCGCTCCGGCCGGGCCGCCACATCTCCCGGGCCCTGCCCTTCCGGGTCCGGCACCGTGCCCGGTGCGGGCCGTCGTGGCTTCCCGGGAGCTAGGTCGTGCCCCGCGCGTCCGCGAGCCACGGTCCGAACTCGCCCTCCAGCAGCAGCCGGCCGAGTTTGCGGTACTCCTGCGCCACCGCCGTCACCACCTGTGCCATGGTCAGCGGCCCGCCCGCCGCCGCGGCCAGATAGGCGGCGGTCACCGCGCAGGACCGGATCGAGCCGCCCGCGAGTTCGAAGTTCCGGGCGCAGAACTCCAGGTCGAGGCCGTCGCCACGGGGCAGGGCGGTGCCCAGGCAGCGGTCCCACAGGGCGAGCCGCTGACCGGCGTCGGGCAGGGCGAAGTCCACGATCAGATCGAGCCGCCGGGTGAACGCCTCGTCCAGGTTGGCGCGGAGGTTGGTGGTGAGGACGGCGATCCCGTCGAAGGACTCCATCCGCTGGAGCAGATAGGCCGACTCCATGTTGGCGTGCCGGTCGTGCGAGTCCCTGACGTCGGAGCGCTTGGCGAAGACGGCGTCGGCCTCGTCGAAGAGCAGGACCCCGTTCACCTCGGCCGCCTCGGCGAAGATCCGTTCCAGGTTCTTCTCGGTCTCCCCGATGTACTTGTCGACCACGGTGGAGAGATCGACAACGTACAGGTCCATACCGAGATCGGCGGCGGCCACCTCGGCGGACATGGTCTTGCCCGTACCGGACTCCCCCGCGAACAGCGCGGTCACCCCGCGCCCCCGGCCGCCCCCGGGACGCATCCGCCACTGGCCGAGGACGGTGTCCCGGTGGCGCGCCCGGGTCGACAGCTCCCGCAGCTGACGGAGGGTCACCGGGGGCAGCACCAGATCGGGCCAGCCGACGGCGGGCTCGATCCGCCGGGCCAGGCGGGCGAGGCCCGCGCCGTTGTGCGCCCGTACGGCGGCGCGGATGTGCGTGGCGGCCACCGGCCGGCCCTCGACGGCCGCCAGCCGGGTGGCGGCCGTGGCCGCCTCCCGGA
>NZ_JBHVHF010000433.1:0-5111 GCF_042800315.1 Streptomyces sp. NPDC057638 | reverse complement strand
GGCGGGGGCCGACGCACCACACGGGCAACAGCCGCAGGGCGGACAGACGGGTCACGGGGCGTGCGGCGGCCAGGGCTCAGCCCTGGACGGCCGGCTTCTTCTCCGAGGTCTCCGTGCGCCTGCTGTCCGACCACGCCGCCCACAGCGTCGCGTAACGGCCCCCCGAGGCCACCAGCTCATCGTGTGTGCCGGTCTCGACCACGCGGCCCTCGTCGAGGACGACGATGCGGTCGGCGGAGGCGGCCTGGGGGAGGCGGTGGGCCACCATCAGGCCGGTGCGGCCTCGCAGGGCCTTGAGGGCGGCGCTCTCCAGGACGCGGGCGCCCGCGCTGCCCGCGTCGGCGGTGGCCTCGTCGAGGATGGCGATCGGGGGGTCGGCGAGGACCAGGCGGGCCAGGGCCAGGTGCTGGGTCTGGGTCACGGTCAGCCGGTGGCCGCCTTCGCCGACGACGGTGGCCAGTCCCTCGGGCAGGGCTTCCACCCAGGTCAGGGCGTCGACCGTGGTGAGGGCGGTGCGTATGTCCGCGTCGGTGGCGGTGGGGCGGGCCAGGCGCAGGTCGTCGGCGAGGGTTCCCGCGAAGACATGGGTCTCCTGGCTGATGAGGGTCACCGCGTTCCGTACTCCGGCGGGGCCGAGGTCGGTGGTGTCGACGCCGCCGAGGGTGATGGTGCCCTCGGACGGCTGGTGGACGCCCGCGATCAGCTTGGCGAGGGTGGTCTTGCCCGCGCCGCTCGCGCCGACCAGGGCGACTCGCTCCCCGCTGCCCACCTTCAGATCGACTCCGCGCACCACCGGGTGGCCGTCGACGTAGGCGTAGTGGAGCGAGGTGACCGTGACCGAGCCGTCCTCCGGGCCGGTGGTGGACTCGGGCTCGGGCTCTCCGGCGAGGTTGGAGACGCCGATCAGCCGGGCGAGGCTGGCGCCCGCCTGCTGGACGTCGTCCAGGAGGAACAGGGCGGCGTTGATCGGGTTGAAGAGGCTGTGGAAGTACAGGGCGGCGGCCGTCGCCGTGCCGATGCTCACCGCGCCGCCGTCGACCAGCAGGAATCCGGTGACGAGGACGGCGCTCAGGCCGACGAACTCGCCGAAGTTGAGCCGGGAGAAGAAGCCGGTCACGACGTGGATGCCGCGCAGGGCGAGGGCGACCGCGCTCCGCGAGCGGCTCTCCAGCTGCCGGGCGTGGTCGTCGTTGAGCCGGAAGGCGCGCACCGTGCGTACTCCGCCGACGCTGTCGAGGAGCTGGTGCTGGAGGGCGCCGGTGGCCACGCGCTGTTCCGCGTAGACGGGTGCGGCCCGGCGCAGGTACCAGCGTACGGAGAGGATCTGGACCGGGGTGGCGAGCAGCGCGGCGAGCAGGAACCGCCAGTCCAGCACGGTCAGTCCGACCAGGGTCAGGACGATGGTGACGGCGGAGCGGGTGAACTCCGGCATCGCCTGGCGCACGGACTTGGTGATGACGGCGACATCGCTGGTGACGCGGGAGACGAGGTCGCCCGAGCCGGCCGCTTCGACCCGCTCCAGGGGGAGGGCGAGGGCGCGTTCGATGAATCGTTCCCGCAGGGTGGCGAGGATGGTCTCGCCGACGCGGGCCACCAGGGAGCTGCCGATACCGCCCGCGACGCCGCGCACCACCGCGACGACGACGAGCAGGACCAGGGGCAGGGTCAGGGCCGAGGTGCCCTTGTCGTCCACGACGAGGTCGACGACATGGCCGAGCAGGGGAGCGGTGAGCAGTCCGATGCCGGTGCCCACGACGAGGACGCCCAGGGCCGTCGCCGCCAGGAGGCCGTGGCCGCCGAGCAGACCGCGCAGCGCGGCCAGGCTCTCGGAGCCGGTGGCGGTCGGCAGGAGCAGGCGCTCGGCCGGGCTGGGTGCGCTCATCGTCTCGTCCGTCCGTCCTTCCGGCATCGTCTCTTCGGTCCGTCCTTCCTGGGGGCGCCGTCCGGGGGGCCGGGCCGTGTCGGGGGCACCCTCGGCGCCCTGGGTACCCGTGGCCGTCATGCGAGCACCGCCGCGCGGTAGCCCTCGTCGGCGGCGACGAGGTCGGCGTGGCTGCCGTGGGCGGTGACCGCGCCGTCGTCGAGCACCACGACCCGGTCGGTCACCGCGAGCAGCGCGGGGCTGGTGGTGACGAGGAGGGTGGTGCGGTCGCGGCGGATCTCCCGCAGCCGGGCGGCGATCCTCGACTCGGTGACCGTGTCCACGGCCGTGGTCGGGTCGTGCAGCACCAGGACGGGACGGTCGGCGGCGAGCGCGCGGGCGAGCGCGACGCGCTGGCGCTGGCCGCCGGAGAGGGACCGGCCGCGCTCGGCGAGCACGGTGTCCACGCCGTCGGGCAGCAGCCGGGCGACGTCGTCGGCGGCGGAGGCCCGCAGGGCGGGCTCCAGTCCGGCCGGGTCGGTGTCGGCCCCGGCGCGTACGTTCTCCAGCAGGCTGGTCTCGAACAGGTCGGCGTCATGGGCGGCGACGAGGATCGCGCGCCGCGCCTCGGCGGGGTCCAGTTCGGTCAGGGGCACACCGTCGAGTTCGATCGAGCCCTCGGCCGGGTCGGTCTCCCGGGCCAGGGCGAGCAGCAGATCGTGGGCGGCGGCCGGGTCCTTGGTCACGACGCCGGTCAGGGTGCCGGGCGCGAGGTCGAGGTCGACCCCGCGCAGGGCGCCGAGGGTGACCCCGCGCAGCCGGACATGTCCGGTGACCTCGTCCGGGGTGGCCGCACTGCCCTCCGGTACGGCGCTGGGGGCGGCGAGCACCTCGGCGATCCGCTTGGCGGAGGCGCGGCCCTGGGCGAACTCGGCGTTGACGTAGATGAGGAGCTGGAACGGGCCGAGCAGGAACTGGGCGAGACCGACGGCCGCGACCAGTTCGCCGATGCTGATGGAGCCGTCCATCGCCAGATAGGCACCGGCGAGGCCGATGGCGGCGATGAAGACGCCGGTCAGGGCGAGTACGGCGCCCTCGTGCCCGGCCCGGCTGCGGGCGGCGCGCAGTGCGGCGGCGAGCGAGTCCTGGCTGGTGACGCGGTAGCGGGAGACGGCGGCGGACTCGGCGCCCATCCCCTTCAGGACCCGCAGTCCCGCGACGAGGTCGGCGGCGACGCCGGAGGCGTGGGCGGCACGTTCCTGTTCGGTCTCGCTGCGCTGCTCCAGCGGGCGGCTGATGCGGTGGCCGAGCCAGAGCAGCGGCGGGATGCCGAGCAGCACCAGCAGTCCGAGCGGGACGGAGATGCGCAGCAGCAGGATGGCGCTGATGGTGAGGGCGGCCAGCGCCCACATGCCGTAGGCGATGACGGTCACGGCCGCGCCGACGCGCTTGGCGTCGTTGGTGGCGATGCTGGTCAGGGCGCCGGGCAGCCGGTCCGCGTCCGCGCCGCCGCGCGGGTCGAGCACCCGCGCGCCGAGCTGGATCCGGAGCCGGTGCGCGGCCTTCTCGCCCGCGCCCTCGGTGATCCGGGCCCCGTTGCGGTAACAGGTGGACAGGACGAGGAAGAGCGCGCCGAGGACCAGTAGCCAGCGCACCAGGGTGTCGCTGGAGCCCGTGGCCACGGCTTCGTCGATGATGACGCCGATCACCACGGGAACCAGGGCCTCGCATCCCTGGTGGGTCATTCCGAGCAGGGACGCCGCGACAAGACGGCGGCGCTGGTCCCTGATCGCTCCTCGGAGGACATGGCCCCCCGTCGGTCCTCCAGTCGGCATGGGCTACCTCCGCAGATGGTCAATTGGTTAGGTAAGGCTACTCTAAATTCAGTGGCTCTCTGTGCCGCTCACCCGCCTCCTACCAGGACATACTCACCCCTCTACGGTCTTTGCCGACAAGCGCGTTGACCCTCCGGGGAGGATGTGGTTAGGCTCACCTAAGTAACGCTCTGTTGTTCGGACCGCTCGCCCATCCGCGATCCGTACGAACTGTGTACCGCCGCCAGGGGGAGTTGTCGTTGTCGGTCCAAGCCCGGGCGGCGTCCGGAAGTGATTCCGCCGATTCCGCCGATGCAGTGAGTCCCACTGATTCCTCTGGTTCCACAGGACTCACGAGTTCCGTGGGTTCCGTGAACTCTGCCGGTTCCATCAGCCCCGCGAGCCCCGTCGCGTCCGGCGGATCCGTCGCACCAGGGGGCGGAAGGACCGCCCTGCGCGGCGCGGGACTGCTGATCGCGCTCGCCGCCCTCGTCCTGGTGGGCCTGGTCAGCATCTGGGTCGGCACCCGGGGCATCCCCTTCTCCTCGACCTGGGAACTGCTGTGGCGGCCCGACGGGTCCGAGGCGTCGGTGATCATCCATGACTACCGCATCCCGCGCACCCTGCTCGGACTCACTGTCGGCGTGGCCCTCGGCCTCTCCGGCGCGCTGATGCAGGCACTGACCCGTAACCCGCTCGCCGACCCCGGACTGCTCGGAGTGAGCCAGGGCGCCGCGACCGGAGTGGTCATCGCCATCGCCTTCCTCGGAGTCGGCTCGGTCCTCGGCCATATGTGGTTCGCGCTCGCGGGCGCCGCGATCACCTCGGTCGCCGTCTACGTCCTCGGCTCCTCCGGCCGGAAACTCGCCACCCCCGACCGGCTCGTCGTCGCCGGAGCGGCGGTCACGGCCGTCCTCTTCGCCTTCACCTCGGCGGTGCTGCTGCTCAAACCGCGCGCCTTCGAACAGTTCCGCTTCTGGACCGTGGGTGCCCTGTCGGGCCGCTACTACGAGGTGCTGTACATCGCCCTGCCCTTCATCGGCGTGGGCCTGCTCATGGCGCTCCTGCTCGGCCCCTCCCTCAACGCCCTCGCCCTCGGCGACCAGGTCGGCCGCGCCCTGGGCGTCAACGTCGGCCGCACCCGGGTCCTGGGCGCGGTCGCCGTGATGCTGCTCTGCGGCGCCGCGACCGCCGCCGTCGGGCCGATCAGCTTCGTCGGACTCGTCGTGCCGCACGCCGCCCGCTTTATCGTCGGCCCCGACCAGCGCTGGGTCTTCGCCTACTCCATGCTGCTCGCCCCCGTGCTGCTGATCGGCGCGGACGTGCTGGGCCGGGTGCTCGGCGCCCCGGGCGAGGTCCAGGTCGGGATCGTCACCGCGTTCCTCGGCGCGCCCCTGTTCATCGCCCTGTGCCGCCGTCGAAAGCTGGTCATGCTG
>NZ_JBHVHF010000432.1:0-5149 GCF_042800315.1 Streptomyces sp. NPDC057638 | reverse complement strand
GCCCGCGCCCCGCGGGCCCACCGCCGCCCCGCACCCACCGGCCGCGTGACACCCGTACGCGCCGCCGCGTGATACCCGTACGCACTCTGGAAGAGAGTTCCCTCCCATGACAGACGTCCACACCCTGACCGCATCGCCGCCGGCCACCGCGGGCGGCGTGAGCGCGCGGGCCGAGCAGGACGCGCGGCACACCCGGAGCGCCGCCGAGGTCCTCGTCCAGGCCTTCGCGGACCACGGGTTCACCCACTTCACCGGCGTCCCCTGCTCGCTCCTCAAGGGCGTCTTCCGGGTGCTGGAGTCCGGGGTGGGTCCCGCCGAGACCGTCTCCTATCTTCCCGCGCCCCGCGAGGACTCCGCGCTCGGCGTCGCCTCGGGCCTCTCGGCGGCCGGTGCCAAGCCCGTCGTCCTCATGCAGAACTCGGGCCTGGGCTACTCGCTGAACGTGCTCACCTCGCTCAACCTCATCTACGACCTGCACGTTCCGCTGATCGTCAGCTGGCGCGGCCACGACGGGAACGACGCGGTCGAGCACGACATCATCGGCCGCGAACTGCTCAACCTGCTGGACGTGTTCGACCTGCGCCACACCGTCTTCGACCCGAACGAGCCCTACGCCTCCGTCGAGCGCTGCCTGGCGGCCGCCGAGGACGGCCGCGCCACTCCCGTCCTCATCGTCAAGGAAGGCATCTGAACATGTTCGGCATCCAGGACGCGATCCGCGCGGTCACCGAGAAGTTCCCCACCTCCCTGTACGTGTCCACCTGCGGGTTCATCACCCGCGACCTCTACAACACCGCCGACCGGCCCGAGAACTTCTACCTGGTCGGCTCCATGGGCATGGCCGCCCCCGTCGGCCTCGGCGTGGCGCTGGCCCAGCCGGGCCGCCATGTCGTCGTCCTCGACGGCGACGGCTCGTTCGCGATGAACCCCGGCGCGCTGCCGATGATCGCCGAACACGCCCCCGACCTGGTGCACATCGTCCTCGACAACGGTGTGCACGAGAGCACCGGCGGTCAGCGGCCGGTGCGCATCGCCGACCCGATCGGCATGGCGCTCGCCGCCGGCTACTCCGCCGCGTACAGCGTGTCCTCGGCCGAGGAGCTGGCCGCCGTACGGCCCGAGCCGGGCGTCACCACCCTGCTGCACGTCGTCTGCGCCCCGCGCGGCGCGCACGCCGGCCGGCGCGTGCAGTGGACCCCGCAGCAGCTCGTCGAGCGGTTCCGCGCCGCCGCGGCCGCCTGACACCCACCACGGACACGGATGAGGAGCACACGCACCATGGAAGACACCACCGCGACCGCGTCCGGGCAGGCGGAGCGGCTCCACAAGGTCCTGCTCGCGGTCCTGGGCGGATCCGTCGACATCGCCTCCCTCGGCCCCGACACCGACCTGTGGGAGGCAGGCATGGACTCGCTGCGGAGCGTGAGTCTGATGGTCGCCCTGGAGGACGAGTTCGACATCGAGTTCACCGACGAGCTGCTCACCCGCGAGACCTTCGCCTCGAAGAGCGGGATCACCGCCGCCGTCACGACCCTGGCGGCCCGGTGACGACCACGCCACCCCCCGTCGCGACGCGCACGACCGCCGGCCCGGCCGGACTGGGCATGCTCCCGGTCCGCTCCACCCGGCTGGTGGACCTCAACCTCCTCTCGGTACGGATCTCCAGCAACCTCGACACCTTCGACGCCTACGCGTACTTCTCCCGCGAGGCACCCGCCGGGACCGAGCCGGACCACGAGATCGTCTGCGTGGACCTGGACCGGGACCCGTACGACCCGGAGGTGCTGCGCGGGCTGAGCGACCGCACGCTGCGGGCCAAGCGCTTCCGCTCGGGCTACTACCTCAACCACATCTTCGGCGAACCGGCGTACCTCATCACCGAGGGAAGGCGCTCCTACGTCTTCGGCCGCCGCCTGGAGCGCACGGTCTGGCCGTACTTCGTCAAGCGGATCCTGACCGACTTCGCGGTCGAGCACGGGTATCTGCATCTGAAGGCGGCCGGTTTCACCTTCGACGACGGCGCCGCCACACTGCTCGTCGGACCCAACGCGGGCGGCAAGACGGTGTTCCTCACCCAGGCCTGCCTGGACGGGGCACGGTTCCTCACCAACACCCATGTGCTGCTGCGCGACGGGGAGGCACACGCCGTGCCCTCGGCGGTGCGGGTCCGGCGCGCTCCGCAGTTCGAGCGGCTGATCGAGGAGCACGGGCTGACCCCCCATCTGGAGAGCGGGGACTTCGTCGCCGCGCCGGAGCTGCTCTTCCCGGGCGCGCCCAGCGACAGCGGGCGGGTCCGCACCATCGTGATCACCGACTTCTCCCCCGAACGCCCGCGGGGCTTCGAGCGGATCACCGCCGAGCAGGCCGGTCTGTTCCTGGGGCTGTTCGCGGAAGGAGTGGTCAACTACGGCCTGAAGGACGACCTGCTGGCCCGTCACGGCGGCGACCTCCACGCGTTCACCGCCACCCTGGCCGGCCTGCGCGGGCAGCTCACCGCCCTGGTCGAGGGCGCCCGGTGCTACCGGGCGAACGTCGACATGCTCGACCCGCTCGTCCGCACGAGGGTCCTGGCGGAGCTGCGGGCGTGACGCCGCTTGTCGTCGCGGTGGTGCTGTTCGCCGCGGTCACCCATGCGAGCTGGAACGCGATCACCCACCGCATCAAGGACGAACTGGCCTGCCTCAGCCTGGTCGGCGCCGGACGCGCCCTGTCCGGCGCCGTCCTGGCGTGTCTGGCGCCGTTCCCGCCGTCGGCCGCCTGGCCGTATCTGATCGTCTCGATCCTGGTGCACATCGGCTACCAGGTGGCGCTGATGCGCTCGTTCCGGCTCGGTGACTTCGGCCAGGTGTACCCGATCGCCCGGGGTGTGGCACCGCTGCTGGTCACCCTGTTCGCCGTCTTCGCGCTGGGCGAGCATCTGTCGGGGGCCAGCGCGGCGGGGATCGCGGTCGCGATGACCGGGATCGTCGGCCTGGCCCTGTGGGGGGTCAGGGACCGGACCAGCCGGCCCAGCGGTCCGGCCGTGGCGATGGCCACGACGACAGGACTGATGATCGCCGTGTACACGGTGGTGGACGGCGTCGGCGTCCGCGAGGCGGGTGCGGCCCTCGGCTACATCGCCTGGCTGATGCTCCTCGACGGCCTCGCGATCCCCGCGTACGCGGCGGCCACACTCCGCGGCGACCTGCTCCCGCGACTGCGCCCCGTCCTGCTGCCCGGCCTCGTCGGCGGCGTGCTGTCCGTCGTCTCGTACGGGCTGGTGCTGTGGGCGCAGACCCGGGCACCGCTGGCGCCGGTGGCCGTGCTCCGCGAGTTCAGCGTGATCGCCGGCGCGGCAATCGCCGCGTTCCTCTTCAAGGAGCGCTTCGGCGGCCCCCGCATCGCCGCCGCCACCCTGATGGTCATAGGCATCGCCCTGCTGCTGGGGACGACATGAAGGAGACCGGCACATGCCCACGGAGACCGAACGCAAGTACCTCGTCGACGCGCACGACCCACGCTGGCGTGCCCTGGTCCGCGCCACACACACCCTGCGCCAGGGCTATCTCTCCACGGACCGTTCGCCCGAGGTCCGGATCCGGGTCGTCGACGACACCGAGGCCTTCCTGACGGTCAAGGGCCCCCGCTCCGGCCCGACCCGCGCCGAGTACGAGTACCCCGTCCCCGTCCCGGACGCCCTGGAACTCCTCGCCCTCTGCACCGGCCGCGTCCTGGAGAAACAGCGTCACTCGCTCCCGGACGACTGGATCGTCGACGAGTACACCGGCACCCACGCGGGACTCACGGTGGCCGAGATCGAGTGGCAGGGCGACCCGGCCACCCCTCCCCCCACACCTCCCTGGGCGATCCGAGACATCACCGGCGACCCCGCCTACTCCAACGCGACCCTGGCGCTCCCCTGACCGCCCCTGGCCCGTCACCCGACGGCAGACGGCAGGCACCCGAGTAACCACCACCGCGCACCAAGCCCCGCATCCACCCGCGGCGACAGGCCCACCCCCGCCCACGGCACCCGAGCCCCCCACGACGGCCCGAGCCCCCACCGCCACCCGCCGGGATCACACGACCCACCGACGGTCCCGGCCCGCCCTCGACAGCCCCCCGGAAACGACGAAATCCCGCCCGATCAACTGATCGGGCGGGATTCGTCAGCCATTCCAGGGCCAACCCAAGAACAGCGGTGTCTGTGGACCTGTGGGGATTTGAACCCCAGACCCCCTCGATGCGAACTACGGGCGGGGCGGTCGCTGACGAGTGGAGCGCTGCTCAACTGATTGACGAGAGACGCTGGAGGCCAACTGCGGTCAAGGTGGTTGCTGTACCCCGCTGCTGTACAGCAGCAGGTACTGGTCACCGCCCAGGTCTCTCACGCCGCCTCGGCCGCTAGCGTTACCGCGCTCGCTGTTCTAGCTGTTCAGGGCTTGCCAGGTTGCTCGACCCACCCCTGTCCGGCACGCTTGCGTGAGGGCGCGCTGATCGAACCACCGGGGCTGCCGCCCCCAACACCGCAACCCCCGTCGCAGTCGGGACGGCCAGCCTAGGACTGATCCAGACAGCAACCGCCACTCCTAGAGCGAGCAGTCCGACCAGGATCCTCATGGAGTAACGGCTAGCAACCCCACGGAGCTTGTCGGGGAGGCGTACATTCATGTGCGGCACCTTCTTCGGGCGACGTGTATCGAACGGGTGTAAGCGCGGCCTCCTGTTGCCGCAGGAGGCCGCTCGTCGTTGCCAACGTGCCGTCACTTTCCTGCATCTAGCGTGGATTTACCTGCTCGCCCACACGACCCTTTGGCCCGCATGTAGGTTGTACGCCGTACGGCTAAACCTGCTGCTCAGGGCGCAAGTGCGATGCGGGCCAAAGGGTCGGACTGCTTTAGACACTGAGGGCATCACCCTTTGGCCCGCATATAGTTCTTAACGCCGCACGAAGAAACTCGCTGGTCAGAGCCCGTTTGCGATGCGGGCCAAAGGGTTGGATAGGGGCTGACATGCCAAGGAACGCCGATCGTCGCGTACACCGACTAGCCACCCTGGAGGCCCTGCGACCACGGCTAGATGAGTGAGTCCGATGTTCTCAGTGGTCGTAGGCGATGAGGGAGCGTTTGATCTTGGCGCCGGTGGCCCAGTTGTGCCAGATCCCGGCTGC
>NZ_JBHVHF010000431.1:0-5188 GCF_042800315.1 Streptomyces sp. NPDC057638 | reverse complement strand
CGAGGCACCTGTCCTCGTCCCGGAACCCCACCCGGTCGCGTATATG
Organism: Streptomyces sp. NPDC057638; assembly: GCF_042800315.1. Taxonomy (NCBI): domain Bacteria; kingdom Bacillati; phylum Actinomycetota; class Actinomycetes; order Kitasatosporales; family Streptomycetaceae; genus Streptomyces; species Streptomyces sp. NPDC057638. Next base: position 5,142 of record NZ_JBHVHF010000431.1, on the reverse strand, counting down.
AGCCGTATCGCCTGGCGGCGGTCCCGTATGAACGGCGCGCAGGGACACGCGCACCGCTCATACGGGACCGCCGTACGAACCCTCAGGCGCGGTACTCGGAGGCCCATGCCTCCACGGTGTCCGCGGCCCGGTCGAACGCCTCGACCCGCCCGAGGAAGTCCGCGCTGTGGTCGGTCAGCAGCGGCAGCGGCTCGCCGCCGCCCTCGCGGATCAGCAGCAGCGCCTGCCCCTGGACGGTCCGGGGGAGGCCGAGGTAGCGCACCGGCTGCTGTGCCGTGCGTACCTCGGAGACCCGCGACCACTGCACGGTCGAGGTGGAGAGCAGGCCCACCCGTCGCACTCCGTGGCGGCTGACCCAGGTGCCGATCCGCAGCACCCGCAGCGCGAAGACGATCAGCCCGCCCCCGACGGCCAGACAGACGGCGGCGCCGGAGAGCGCCCCGGCCACCGCGATGACCATCGCGGCGATCATGACGAACGAGGCGAGCAGCAGCGTCACCGCGCCCGCGCCCACCCGCCAGGGGCCCGGGCGATAGGGGCGCCGCCACAGATCGTGGTCGGCGAAGGGCAGCGCGACATCGTCGGTTTCAAACGTACGGTCGGCCGTCAGAAAGGGCAGGGGCACGACGGATCCTCACTCACCAGCACAAGGGAAGAAAGAGGTGGCTGTGACGGGTGAGGCTACCGAGGCACCCACCAGCCGACCACCCCAGGGGGCCGTTGGAGTCAGCGGGCCCTCTGGGACTGCGCCGCCTCGGACCGCTGGGCCTCGCCCGCCTTCTGCCCGGTCTCCAGCGCGGGGAGACCGAGCAACAGCGAGCCGGCCAGTCCGGCGACGACGGTCAGTCCGATCAGCGTACGGCCCGTGAGCTGGGAGAGGGACGGACGTTCGCGCGGCGGCGGTGTCACGTTACTGCGGAAGCGGTCGGACTCGGCGACGAACGAGAACGGGACGGCCTCCCGCCGACGGAACATCAGGGCACTCTCCTCAACTCGGCCGCGGCGCGGCCCGGACGGGGATGGATACGCTCGGGAGCCCCGGTCTCCCGTCCGCTGCGGCGGACCGGGGCGCGCGGGCTCCTACCCGTACAGACGCACGAAAGTCCGGTTCGGTGCCCGGATGGGGCGGGTGATTCCGGCGACAGCCCATGAGGCTCCCGGAGCGGGCCTGTGCGAGGGATCGGGCCGGGCCGGGGAACGGGGTCCGGTGCCGGAGAACCCCCACCCAGGCTCCGCCCGGGGGCACGCGAGCCCAGCACGATCCGTCAGACGGGCCCTACTAGGATGGGCGCCGCCCCCACGCCCCCTCTGGAAGGACCCGCACGGTGCCCGACACCCCCACTGACTCCGTCACCCCGAGCTTCCGCGGCGATGTCACCGTCGAACTGGTGAAGCACAGCGCCGCAGACTCCGACGTGCTGTGGGCGGCCCGGGTCTCCACCGCCGGGGAGCAGTCGCTGGAGGAGCTCCAGAAGGACCCGGAGCGCTCGAAGGGCCTGATCAACTATCTGATGCGGGACCGCCACGGCAGCCCCTTCGAGCACAACTCGATGACCTTCTTCATCAGCGCGCCGATCTTCGTCTTCCGTGAGTTCATGCGGCACCGGGTGGGCTGGTCCTACAACGAGGAGTCCGGCCGCTACCGGGAGCTCCTGCCCGTCTTCTACGTCCCCGGCCAGGACCGCAAGCTGGTCCAGGAGGGCCGCCCCGGAAAGTACGTCTTCGTCGACGGCAGCCCGGAGCAGCACAAGGTCGTCAGCGACGCCATGATCGACTCCTACCGGCGCTCCTACGAGACCTACCAGGAGATGCTCGCCGCGGGCATCGCCCGTGAGGTGGCCCGCGCGGTCCTGCCGGTCGGCCTCTTCTCCTCCATGTACGCCACGTGCAACGCCCGCTCCCTGATGCACTTCCTCGGCCTGCGTACCCAGCATGAGCTGGCGAAGGTGCCGTCCTTCCCGCAGCGGGAGATCGAGATGGTCGGTGAGCGGATGGAGGAGGAGTGGGCCCGGCTGATGCCGCTCACCCACGCCGCCTTCAACGCCAATGGCCGAATCGCCCCCTGACTCCTCCCGGAGCTGAATCCGCCGACCCCGCCGCCCCCTGCATGGCCCACCGCGCCGAACCTCCTCGGCCGTCCGGGTGGCCGATCATCGTGTCGCCATCCCGGGGGATGACGGGGACAGATGTACGGATACGGGGTCGCGCACCAGCAAGGTGTCCGCATTGCGGTGTTTCATGATGTTCATCTAGGCTGATCGAACGGACCCGGCACTGTCTGAACCCCCGAGCAGACAGTGCCGGGCTCCCTCCGTCACGGCATACGTCACGTCCCCTGGAGGGACACAGCGTGCTGAGCAACGAGTAGCGTGTTACCCATGGCTCCGATCCCCACTCCGCAGGCCCCCTTCGGGCGCGTCCTCACCGCCATGATCACGCCGTTCACGGCGGACGGCGCACTCGACCTCGACGGCGCCCAGCGCCTGGCGGCCCATCTCGTGGACGCAGGCAATGACGGCCTGGTCGTCAGCGGCACCACCGGAGAGTCGCCCACCACAAGCGACGCGGAGAAAGACCAGCTCATCCGGGCCATCCTGGAGGCGGTCGGCGACCGTGCCCATGTCGTCGCGGGCATCGGCACCAATGACACCCGGCACAGCGTCGAACTGGCGCGCGCCGCCGAGCGCGCGGGCGCACACGGCCTGCTCGCGGTGACGCCGTACTACAACAAGCCCCCCCAGGAGGGCCTGCGCCGTCACTTCTCGGCCATCGCCGACGCCACCGAGCTGCCCGTGATGCTGTACGACATCCCCGGCCGCAGCGGTGTCCCCATCGACACCGAGACCATCGTCCGCCTCGCCGAGCACCCCCGGATCGTCGCCAACAAGGACGCCAAGGGCGACCTCGGGCGCGCGAGCTGGGCCATCGCCCGCAGCGGACTCGCCTGGTACTCCGGTGACGACATGCTCAACCTGCCGCTGCTCTCCGTCGGCGCGGTCGGTTTCGTCTCGGTCGTCGGCCATGTCGTCACGCCCGAGCTGCGGGCCCTGCTCGACGCCCACACCCAGGGCGACACCCAGAAGGCCACCGAGATCCACCAGCGGCTGCTCCCGGTCTTCACCGGCATGTTCCGCACCCAGGGCGTGATCACCACCAAGGCGGCGCTCGCCCTCCAGGGCCTGCCCGCCGGTCCGCTGCGGCTGCCGCTGGTCGGGCTGACCCCCGAGGAGACCACGCGGCTCAAGGCCGACCTGGCCGCCGGTGGCGTTCAGCTCTGATCGAAGACTTCATAACTCCATATCAAGAGAAGAGCCGGCCCCGACGGCCGGACGCAGACAACAGCAAGTGCACGATTGTCACGTACGCCACGTGCCTCAGCGGTACGTGGCGTACGTGGTGAGGAGAGTCTTTTGAGCCATCCGCATCCTGAACTCGGCCCGCCCCCGAAGCTCCCCAAGGGCGGACTCCGGGTCACCCCCCTGGGCGGCCTCGGTGAGATCGGCCGCAACATGACGGTCTTCGAGTACGACGGCCGACTGCTCATCGTCGACTGCGGCGTTCTCTTCCCCGAGGAGGAGCAGCCCGGTATCGACCTCATCCTGCCGGACTTCACCACCCTGCGGGACCGTCTCGACGACATCGAGGGCATCGTCCTCACCCACGGCCACGAGGACCACATCGGCGGGGTCCCCTATCTGCTGCGGCTGAAGCCGGATATCCCGCTGATCGGCTCCAAGCTGACCCTCGCGCTGATCGAGGCCAAGCTCCAGGAGCACCGCATCCGCCCCTACACCCTGGAGGTCTCCGAGGGGAACCGGGAGCGCATCGGCCCCTTCGACTGCGAGTTCATCGCGGTCAACCACTCCATCCCGGACGCACTCGCGGTCGCCATCCGCACCCCCGCGGGCATGGCCGTCCACACCGGTGACTTCAAGATGGACCAGCTGCCGCTGGACAACAGGCTCACCGATCTGCACGCCTTCGCCCGCCTCAGCGAGGAGGGCATCGATCTGCTGCTCTCCGACTCCACCAACGCCGAGGTGCCCGGCTTCGTCCCGCCCGAGCGTGAGATCTCCCAGGTCCTGCGCCAGGTCTTCGCGAACGCCCAGAAGCGGATCATCGTGGCGAGCTTCGCCAGCCATGTCCACCGCATCCAGCAGATCCTCGACGCGGCGCACGAGTACGGGCGGCGGGTCGCCTTCGTCGGCCGCTCGATGGTCCGCAACATGGGCATCGCCCGTGACCTCGGATATCTGCGGGTCCCCGCCGGCCTGGTCGTGGACGTCAAGACCCTCGACGACCTGCCCGACCACGAGGTCGTCCTGGTCTGTACGGGTTCCCAGGGCGAGCCGATGGCCGCCCTCTCCCGGATGGCCAACCGCGATCACCAGATCCGCATCGTCCAGGGCGACACCGTGATCCTGGCGTCCTCCCTCATCCCGGGTAACGAGAACGCGGTCTACCGCGTGATCAACGGGCTGACCCGCTGGGGCGCCAACGTCGTCCACAAGGGCAACGCCAAGGTCCATGTCTCGGGCCATGCCTCGGCCGGTGAGCTGCTGTACTTCTACAACATCTGCCGCCCGCGGAACCTGATGCCCGTCCACGGCGAATGGCGCCATCTGCGCGCCAACGCCGAGCTGGGCGCGCTGACGGGTGTCCCCAAGGACCACATCGTCATCGCCGAGGACGGCGTCGTGGTCGACCTGGTCGACGGCCGGGCCCGGATCGTCGGCAAGGTCCAGGCGGGCTATGTCTATGTGGACGGTCTCTCCGTCGGCGATGTCACCGAGTCCTCCCTCAAGGACCGGCGCATCCTGGGTGACGAGGGCTTCATCTCCGTCTTCGTCGTGGTCGACTCGACCACGGGCAAGGTCGTCGGCGGCCCGCACCTCCAGGCCCGTGGCTCCGGCATCGACGACGCCGCCTTCGGCGAGGTGATCCCCCGGATCGAGGACGCCATCGCGCGTTCGGGCTCCGACGGTGTCGCCGAACCCCACCAGCTCCAGCAGCTGGTGCGCCGCACGGTGGGCAAGTGGGTCTCCGACACCTACCGCCGTCGCCCGATGATCCTGCCCGTGGTGGTGGAGGTCTGACGGCCTGACGTCGCACTTTGTGGAGCGGGGCGCCTCGATTTGCATC
>NZ_JBHVHF010000430.1:0-5198 GCF_042800315.1 Streptomyces sp. NPDC057638 | reverse complement strand
GGCGTAGACGGCGCGCCCCGCAGGCGCGCCGTCCGTGATGATCGCGATCCACGGTTCCGGGTCGTCCCGCTCGACCTCGACCTCCATCCCGTCGTACGGACCCCCGTACAGGGTCACGGTGATGTCGCCGGGCCGGCCGTTCACGGCCTTTCACGCCCCCGGGCGGCTGGGCTCCGGCTCGCCGGCCTTGACCTCGGCGAGGAAGGCTTCGGCCTCGGCCCGCGCGGCCGCCGCCTCCAGGGGCACATGGGCGATCCGGTACTCCCGGTACTCGCGGCAGGTCTCCTCGTCGCCGATCCGGAGTCCGACGTAGGCGAGCGGGATCGACAACGTGTCCATCTGCCAGAGGACCTGGGCCCGGCAGTGGGCGGGGATCTGGTCGGTGCCGTCCGGGCCCCAGCCCTCGCCGGTGGGGTCCGTCTTGATCTCCAGCAGGGCGAGGATCCTGCGCGCCGGGGACAGAAGGATGCGGTCGGGGGAGGCGAACTGCCAGTGCCGCTGGATGTGCTGCCACATCCCGGTGGCGACCACGGTGAACTCCGGGTGCCGCCGGGCGAACATGCGGGCGACGTCGGGCTCCAGACGCAGGCCCAGGGCGGCGAGCTCGGCGTTCCGCGGCGGGAGAGGGGCCGGCGGGGCGCCGCGTTTGCGCGCGAGGAGCGCTTCGCGCGTCTCGAAGGGCGACAATCCCAGCACGGAGGCGATCTCGCTCGCCGCCACCCCGGAGCGCCGTACCGCGTGCCACCCGGGGCTCCCCGGGGGCAGGTTGCTGTGCAGGACGGCGGTCGGGGCGTGCAGGACGGCGGTCATGATGCTCCTCAACGGGGTTGGGTGTGGTCGGTGGCGGGCGGGCGGCGTGTGGGGCTGCCGTTCCCACGTGGGGGCTCTCGGGCCCGGGATGTTCACGGGCATGTCCCGGCCGCCCGCCCGCGGGCCGCTCCTGGCGCCGGGAGCGGAAGAACCGCCCGGACCGTCGTCCGGGCGGCACCAGCGGCCCCGGCCACCTCTCAGGGCAGGGGGAGCCTCACCTGCGCCTCGCCCCCGGTGCGGGGGTGCTGCCTCGGCCAGGCCGCGGCCTCGTCGTACAGCACGCCGTGCCGCAGGCAGTGGTACAGGGAGGAGGCGATCCGCACTCCCATGTTCCGGATCGTCGTCGCGTGGTCCGCGCCCCGCTCGCGCCGCGTCCGGTAGTACGCCTTCGCGCCGGGGGAGTGGGAGGTCATGCAGAACGCCGCCTGGAACAGCGCCGAGCGCAGGAGTTGGTTCGCCGAGCGGCGCATCGCCACCCGGCTGAAGGTGCCCGAAGCCCAGGTCACCGGTACCACCCCGGCGTAGGCGCACAGGGCCCGCGCGGACGCGAACCGCTCCAGCCGGTCGCCGATCTCGCCGAGCAGCTGCCCGCCGACGACGTCCCCGATCCCGGGGAACGAGGCCACGGTCCGCGCCCAGGGGTGTGCGCGGAACCGCAGGGCGAGCTCGGCCTTCAGGGCGGCCGCCCGCTCGCACGCCGCGGTCAGCGCCCCCAGCAGCGAGAGCATCTCCAGTGCGCGGGCTTCCTCCACGTCCGGGTGCGTCAGCAGCGCCGGCCGCCGGAAGTGGAGTCGGAGGCGGTGCGCCTCGTCGTCCACCGTGCGCCATCGTCCTGCGGCCTCCAGCGCGCGGGCGTAGGCGGCGCGGTCCAGCGCCGCGGCCCGGCGGGGGGAAGGGGCGGCCGTCAGGACCGCGCGGGCCTGCGGGTGGCGCAGGCCGAGCTTCGGCCACGCGGTGACCGCCGCCCGGAAGTAGGCCGAGAGCACGGCCCGGAGCTGGTGCATGAGCCGCGCGCGGGCGGACACCGCGTGGGTGTACGCGTGGGCCACCACCTTCAGGCCCCGGATCTGCGGGGAGGGGAGCACGATCCGGGGTAAGGACCCGGCTCCGGTGCGGAGCATGTCGGCCAGCAGGTACGCGTCCGCCCGGTCGGACTTGATGCTGTCCAGGGTGGCGGCCTTCCGCGCCCGGGCGGCCAGCGTGGCGTCGACGTGGACCACCGGCATCCCGCGGTCGGCCAGACCCTCCACGAACAGAAGATGGGGATCTTCGATCGCGGTGGGGATCGTCCGCCACCTGGTGCGGTTGTGGGCCCGCAGGAAGGCGAGGTAGTCGGAGACCGGGTCCGAGGTGTCCTCGTACACGATCCGCACATGCCCGAGCCGGCGGCCGTCCCGGCGGACCACGGCGCAGTCCAGCCAGCCATCGGCCCAGTCCACCCCGGCGAACATCGTCGCCACGCCCGCCCCCCAGCGTCGCCACGGGGGCCACCCCCGAATGGAAAACAAACGTACCACCCGTGGGGCGGTCCCCCGCGGCCCCCCGCCCTCCTCGGACAATTGGGTCACTGGTCAACTGCGGATCTTGACTGAGGACGGCCCAGCGTGCGCAAAAAGAAGGACCTACCGCCCGTCTCGTTCCTGGAGGAGGGCGAGTGGCCCACCGGTCGACTCGCCGCCGACGCGCCCGCCACCGCGCGCCTCGGCCAGATCCTTGCCGCCCGCCTCGCCAGGGCGCTCGCCGACCAGGGCCTGAGTGCGCGCGCCATCGGCGAGCGGGCCCGCTGCACCCACCCCACCATCGCGCGGATCCTGGACGGCACCGGATCGCCGGACGCCCAGACGGTCCTCCACCTGGAGATCGCCCTCCAGCGGCACCTGTGGCCGTCGGATCTCCACGAGGGCCTCACCCTCCCCCCGGCGCCGGAACGCGACACCGCGGCCGGCCAGAAAGGCCACCAAACGCAGGCGTGACCGGACCGGCCGGGCCCCGGCCGCCGCGGAGCGGGCACCGGAACGGCCCGGACCGCAAATCGTGACATGCCCCGGGCGTGACGATCGGGACGGCCCTCCGCTATAACGTAACGGCAGGGGCTGGTAACGATTCATGCGAGGGGTGCGATGCCGGTGGACGGGGTCTGTGCCGGGCCGGAGTGCCGACGGCCGATCGTTAACGCGCCCGGCGGGCGCGCGAAGCGGTTCTGCGGAGCCACCTGCCGGATGCGGGCCCGCCGCGTCAGGGCCAGACCCTCGGCGGACGCCCTGCGGTCGGAGGCCTTGGCCGCGCTGCGCGAGGTCGCGCCCGCGGCGGACGAGGCTGCCGTCGAGGCAGCGGACGAGGCCCGGCTCGCGGCGATCCGGACGAAGGCGCGAGCGGCCAGGGCGGCGATCCGGGCGCTGGCCGCCGAACTCGGGCACGATCCCGACGCCATGGCGCTCACCCTCCCCGTGGGCCCCGCCCGGACAACGCTCCCCACCCCAGCCCCGGTGCCGGTGCCGGTTCCGTCGGCGGAGCTGGCGATGATCGAGCCGGAGATCGTGGAAGGGGAGATCGAGCCCGCCTTCGACTTCGGTGAGGAGGGGCGGATCCGGCGGCTCGTGCGCCGCTACGAGGAGGAGGGCCCGCTCCCGCTGCCCCCGTACACCGAGTGCCCGCAGTGCGGCCTGACCGGCCCCGCCGGATCCGTCACCGCACCGCTGCTCCCGGACGGCGCCGCCGGCTGGCCGGCCGAGATCCGGTGCGTCTTCTGCTCGTCCCGGTACCGGATCGGAGCCCACGACGTCGCCGAGCCCGACCGGACCGAGGAATGCTCCCGCTGCCACAAGCCGGTGCCCCACCCCGCGGGCGCCTCCCTGATCGAGTGCCCCTGCTGCCGCCTCCAGTTGCCCGGCCCGGCCGACCAGGACCCCGTCCTGCACGAGCGGCGCCGCCAAGCCGAGACCAGCACCATCCGCCGGCAGCAGGACCGCCTGCGCCAGGCGAAGGAACGCAACCCGGAACGGGCGGCCCGGCTCGCGGGTCCGATCCGGGCCGAGGCCGTACGGCTCGACCGCGCGCCGGAAGCCCCATAGGAACGGACCGGGAGCGTACGGCTCCGTTCTTCGGACGGGCGCGCGCTCCCGGCGGGAGTCCCGGGGGAAGAGGATGGATGCCGTGGGGGTGCGCGGGTTTTCGGCGCGGTGAGCACGGAAGGGCCGAGCCCCCCGGGACTAGCTCTGCGCCTCCGCTGTCCAGCGCTTGACGATGCGCGGCGGGGAGAACGGGGCCGGCCAGATCTGGAGCCGGACCTCCTCCATCGCTTCGGGCCCCTCTTCCGACTCGGACCAGCGGACAGCTTGGGCGAGGTTCCGGCGCGAGGCCCGGACGCGGGTCCAGCCGGCGGCCACGTCGACCCGGGCCGCGTCGGGCAGGTAATCGGTGCAGCCCATCATGACGAGCCGTCCCGAAGGGGCGTGGAGACTCGCCTCCACGACGTGGTCGAAGTCTGCGCTGTCGTCGTCCGGCCGACGGGCGAGGACGCGGACGCCGACCGCCACGGTGTCGTTGACCGCCGTGCCGATGGCCAGGGCGTCTTCGAGGACGGCGAGCCCGTCCAGGACGCTCTGGCTGTTCCACACGCCGCCGAAGTCGCCTTCGGACCCCTCGTCCAGGACATGCAGCTGGAAGTAGTCCGCGAAGAGCTCAAAGGTTGTCACCAGGGCATCATCCCCGCCGCCCGGCACAGACAGCGCGGCGGGGTGAGGCCACTCCCGGGCCGCGTCCTGCGGCCCGGAGCCCATCCCGGACCTCACAGCCCCTGGCACGCGGCCGCTGGTGCTCCGCCGGCACCTGACGCGAGGTAAGGGTGAAGACCGGGGAACGGCAGGCGTGATCATTCCGAAGCCCTGGATTCGAAGGCGGCGGCGCGGGGTCGTGTCTTCGAATACGGGGCGGTGTCAGCTCTCGTCGTGGATGGTGAGGCCGTCGCTCTCGGTCCAGGTCCGCAGCCGCTCCCGGCGACCGTCGGAGCGTTCCCGCCACAGCACCACGGCAGTGCCGGGCACGCTCCCGTGGGATCCGATGAATCCAGCGAGCTTCTCCAGGGCGGTCGCGCGGTCCGACCAGGTGCCCTCGACGGCCGGGCCTCCGTCGCGGAACGTGAGGACGACGTGGAACTGCTCGCCCTCCTCCTCGGCTCCCGCCGGGAGGCCGCCGGTCCTCTTCCCGGTCACCGGCGGGGCTCGTCCCCGGAGGCGATGGCGGCGTCCGGCGCGGTGCCAGCGGGGTACGGGGTGCCCATCAGGCTCCCTCTCTCCACCCCCGGGTTGATCTGTCCCGTCCGGAGCGTAGGACAGCGTCCCGGCGCCCTGGACCACCGACGCACCCGGGACCGGCGGGCGGGGTGGCCC
>NZ_JBHVHF010000429.1:0-5211 GCF_042800315.1 Streptomyces sp. NPDC057638 | reverse complement strand
GGCGGCTGGAGCCGCCCGCCCAGGCCCACCGCGCGGGCGAGCGCGACGGCCTCAGGGCGGCGGGCGAGCATCGACTCGGCACCCAGGTCCACGGGGGCGCCCGCGATCTCCCCCGCGAGCAGCTTGCCCCCGAGCCGCCCGCCCGCCTCCAGCAGGGTCACCCGCACCCCGGCCGTGACCAGCCGGTACGCGGCGGCGAGTCCGGAGATCCCGCCGCCGATGACGACGGTGTGGAGCGGGGGTACGGCGGCGGCTCGGTCCGCGTGGTCGTTCGCAGGGTGCATGGGCTCACTCTCTCAAACGGCCCCGCCGGGCCGGGGGTCCAGCCCCCAGCGGTACGGAGACGGGGTCGGCCGGTCCGCCGGAAGGCCCGTGCGGCCCCCGTTCCCGGCCCGCGTAGCGTGCTCCCATGGCAGCTCAGCGACTGGTCGTCATCGGAGGCGACGCGGCAGGCATGTCCGCCGCGTCACAGGCACGCAGGTTCAGGGGCCCGGAGGAACTGGAGATCATCGCGTTCGAGCGCGGTCACTTCAGTTCGTACTCGGCGTGCGGCATCCCCTACTGGGTCGGCGGCCAGGTCCAGGACCGGGACGCGCTGATCGCCCGGACCCCCGCCGAGCACCGTGAGCGCGGGATCGGGCTGCGTACCCGGACCGAGGTCACCGAGATCGACGTGGCGCGCGGCCGGGTGCGCGCCCGGGACCTGGAGAGCGGCACGGAGGGCTGGACGTCGTACGACCAGCTGGTGATCGCGACCGGTGCCCGCCCGGCGGTCCCGCGGGTGCCGGGGATCGGGGCACCCGAGGTACACGGGGTGCAGACCCTCGACGACGGCCAGGCGCTGCTCGACACCCTGGCCGCGGTCCCGGGCCGCCGGGCGGTCGTCGTCGGCGCGGGCTATATCGGGGTGGAGATGGCCGAGGCGCTGCTCAACCGGGGCTTCGAGGTGACCGTCCTCAACCGGGGCGAGCAGCCGATGTCCACCCTCGACCCCGATATGGGACGGCTGGTCCACACGGCCATGGACGGCCTCGGGATCACCACCGTCAACGGGGCCGAGGTGACGGCGGTGCTCACCGGCCCCGACGGGCGGGTGCGGGCGGTGCGGGCGCGGGAGGCCGACGGGGAGCGCGCGTACCCGGCCGATGTGGTCGTCCTCGGGACGGGCGTCGAGCCGCACACCACCCTGGCCCGCGCGGCGGGGCTGCCGCTGGGAGCCTCCGGCGGGCTGCTGACGGACCGGGCGATGCGGGTGCGCGGCCACGAGAACGTCTACGCGGGCGGGGACTGTGTGGAGGTCCTCGACCTGGTCTCCGGCCGGGAACGGTACGTACCGCTGGGGACCCACGCCAACAAGCACGGACAGATCATCGGCGCCAACATCGGCGGTGGCTACGCCACCTTCCCGGGCGTCGTCGGCACCGCCGTCTCCAAGGTCTGCGATCTGGAGATCGCCCGCACCGGACTGCGGGAGAAGGACGCGGCGGCGGTGGGCCTGCGTTTCGTGACGGTCACCGTCGAGTCCACCGGCCGCGCGGGCTACTACCCGGGCGCGGCCCCGATGACGGTGAAGATGCTCGCCGAACTCCGTACGGGCCGACTGCTCGGCGTCCAGATCGTGGGCCGCGACGGCGCGGCGAAACGGGTCGACGTGGCGGCGGTGGCACTCACGGCGGGGATGACGGTCGAGGCGATGACGGCCCTGGACCTGGGCTACGCGCCCCCGTTCTCCCCGGTCTGGGACCCGATCCTGATCGCGGCCCGCAAGGCGGTGGCGGCGGTGCGCGAGGCCGCGGGCTGACGGGGTCGGGGCCACCGGGTCAGTCGGTGGCCCCTCCGTCGGAGGTCAGCGCGCGGTCCTCTCATGGACATACGCCACCAGCCGGGTCAGCGCCTCCGGGTCGGTCGTCGGGAGCACCCCGTGGCCCAGGTTGAAGACATGGCCCTCAAGACCGGCCGCCGCCGCCAGGACCTCGTCGGTCTTGGCCTCGACGGCCGCCTGGCCCGCGAAGAGGACGGCCGGGTCCAGATTGCCCTGGAGCGCCTTGCCGGGGCCGACCCGGCGCGCGGCCTCGTCCAGCGGCACCCGCCAGTCGACGCCGACGACATCCGCGCCCGCCTCGCCGAGCAGGCCGAGCAGCTCACCCGTACCGACGCCGAAGTGGATACGCGGCACTCCGTAGGACTCGACGGCGGCGAAGACCTTCGCGGAGGCGGGCATGACCGAACGCCGGTAGTCGGCGGGGGCGAGGGCGCCCACCCAGGAGTCGAAGAGCTGGACGGCGCTGGCGCCCGCCTCGATCTGCACCTTCAGGAAGGCGGAGGTGATCTCGGCGAGGCGGTCCAGCAGATCGGCCCACAGCTCCGGGTCGCCGTGCATCAGGGCCTTGGTGTGCTCGTGGTTGCGGGACGGCCCGCCCTCCACGAGATAGCTGGCCAGGGTGAAGGGCGCGCCCGCGAAGCCGATCAGCGGCGTGGTGCCCAGTTCCTCGGTGAGCAGACCGATCGCCTCGGTGACGTACCAGACGTCCTCGGGGGTCAGATCACGCAGCCGGGCCAGGTCCGCGCGGGTACGGATCGGTTCGGCGACCACCGGGCCGACACCGGGCTTGATGTCGAGGTCGACACCGATGGCCTTGAGCGGGACCACGATGTCGCTGAAGTAGATCGCGGCGTCGACGCCATGGCGGCGGACCGGCTGGAGCGTGATCTCCTTCACCAGCTCGGGCCGCATGCACGACTCCAGCATGGGGATGCCCTCGCGGACCTTCAGATACTCGGGGAGCGAGCGCCCGGCCTGCCGCATGAACCAGACCGGAGTGTGCGGTACGGGCTCACGTCGGCACGCCTTGAGGAAGGCGGATTCATACGGCTTCGGCTGCTGGCCCGAGGGGCGGTCGTTGGCGCTCACGCCCCAAATCTTCGCACGGCGGGCGCAAGTGGCGACCACGCGCCGGGTGTCCTTCCCTGCGCGAAGGACTCATTCCGCCTACTCTTCCCCGCATGGCTGCGGCTCAGGGACACTTTTCCGATCATCCTGATCATTCCGTCGGCGCCTCGGGCGCTTCCGGCGCTGACCCGTCGGACAGTACGGAGGGCCGGGAGGGCGACGGCGTCCCGCGACCGTTCCGGCTCGCGGTCGAGGCGCTGCGTACGGCGCGGCCCCGGCCCGGGGTCGAGGTGGACCCCACCCGCCCGCCCCGGAAACTGGCACCGTACGCGTACGCCCTGGAAGCGGTGGTGGTCGACGCCGACGGGGAAGACGGGGAGGGCGGGCAGGGCGAGGAGGGGCAGGAGCTCGCCGACGGCCGGCTGATCCTCCTGCACGACCCGGCGGGCCATGACGCCTGGCAGGGGACCTTCCGGCTGGTGACCCTGGTCCGCGCCGAACTCGAACCCGAGATGGCGGCGGACCCGCTGCTGCCGGAGGTGTGCTGGTCCTGGCTGACCGGCGCGCTGGAGGCGCGCGGACTGGCGTACGGAGAACCCAGCGGCACCGTCACCCGGGCCGGGTCCCACTACTTCGGCGGGCTCGCGGAACGGCGGCCCGCGACCCAGATCGAGATCCGGGCGTCCTGGACGCCGCAGCCGGGGCGGGACGGGGTGCCGGACACGGCGGGGCACCTGGCGGCCTGGTGTGACCTGCTGTGCCAGACGGGAGGCGTGCCGCCGGTGTCGGCCGAGCCCTCCGGCCCCGCGGTCGTCACCCTCCCCCAACGCCGCGGCCCCCACCCCCGCTAGGCCCCTCCGGGGCGGGCCCCACGCACCCCGGACGCGCCGCACCCCGCCACCGGGCAGCCGGGTCCCACCTCCGTGCGAGGGGGCAGGTTTCCCCGGATTACGGCCCCGGGCCCCCGTCGTGGACACAGGGTTCCACCCCGTTGTGGGCAGCTGTTCCGCACGGCGGAACGGGTGGGCACACGGGAACCCCCTGCCGGGCAGGCATCCCCACCCGCCCAGCCCCGTACCCGGCCCACCCGGCAACGGTCCGCACCCCCGCGCACGTACCCCGTGAGGGTCGCGCCCTGGTGCGGGCCTGTCCGGCAGGAGCCGGGGCGACGAGGCCCGGTGACCGGGAGGTGGGCACGGGAAGAGACACGGGCTCACACACGGGCGCGCACGCCGGATGAGCGCCGGGCATGGGCGCGGCCGGGGTGCGGGTGCGGGGCGCGCATGGGCTGAGGCACGGGCACACACGTTGACGGGCACGTGGGGCGCGCGGGCAGCGGCGCGGGGGAACACGGGTGGACACATGAGCGCGCACGCGCGGGCGCGCGGCGGCGGAGGCGCGGCACATACGGGGGCGCGCCCGGCTGGGAGGGCCCGGCGGTCATAGGATGATCGATCAGCCGTCCGAATTGCACCAATTGTTACTCACCAAATCGTGATCATTCCCTAAAGCCGACCGCCCCGCCTGCCGAAGAGTCCAGTGACCCGAACCACACGGTTCGCCCCGGCTTGATCCCCGAGCCCCCGTCCCGCGCCTTCCCAGGAGGTCTGGTGTCCGTTCTCCTTGAGCAGCCCGCAAGCCTGGTCGCCTACCGCCCGAACAAGCCGACCGCCATGGTCGTCGTCGCCGACCCGCGCGTCCGTTCCACCGTGACCCGCCATCTGTGGGCGCTCGGGGTGCGGGATGTGATCGAGGCGTCGTCGATCGCGGAGGCCCGGCCCCGGGTCGGCAATCCGCGTGACATCTGTGTCGCGGATGTCCATCTGCCCGACGGTTCCGGGCTGACCCTGCTCTCCGAGACCCGCGCGGCGGGCTGGCCCAACGGTCTCGCCCTCTCGGCCGCCGATGACATCGGCGCGGTGCGCAACGCGCTGGCGGGCGGGGTGAAGGGCTATGTCGTGACCGGTACGCGCACCAACATCGGCCACCCCACCCGTCCCGGCGCCGCCCCGATCGGCGCGGCGGCGGCCCGGCTCGGGCACCGGCGGCCCCCCGGCGCGCCGAGCCACCCGGGTGGCTACCGCGAGCTGTCCGGCCGCGAGGTCGAGGTCCTTCGGCTGGTTGCGGAGGGCCAGTCGAACAAGGCCATCGGCGTCTCCATGGGGCTGTCCGCGCTGACCGTGAAGAGCCATCTGGCGCGGATCGCCCGCAAGCTCGGCACGGGCGACCGGGCCGGGATGGTCGCGGTGGCCCTGCGCACCGGCATCATCCACTGAGCACCGCCCGGTCTGCCGCGCGCCTGTCGCCGGAACGTTCCGGCG